>JAEDLE010000064.1 GCA_016295455.1 Bacteroidales bacterium | reverse complement strand
TGCTGAATCCTATTGTTGAATCCTGCTGTCGAATAATCCTAAAGCTCCGCTACGAAACCGCCGTCCGGCTGCATCTCAAGCTTGAGGATACCGTTCTTCGGTACAAAAGTCTGTTCGAGAGCATTCCTGTCCTTGCCGTCCGAAATAAGGTGGCACTCGCCCAGAGGAAGGCCTACAGCGGCAAGGTCGATTTCAACCTTCATAGGAGTCTTCTCCGCATTGATGCCGCACAGATACCAGCGCGAGCCATGTCTCCTTGCCATAATGCAGAACTTGCCGGGATAACCGTCAATGAACTTCACGTCATCCCAGGTGGTAGGCACATTCTTCATGAAGCTGATCTCGAAAGCAGGAACATCATACAGATTGTTCGGAGCAAGAGCGAAATTCTGTACCGGATTCTGGAAAATCACGGCCGTCGCAAGCTCGAAAGCATCAGTCGTCCTGCGATAATTGCCATGCTGATTGTCACGGCTCCACCTCTTGTTGAGGGCAGAACCGCCGAACTCCATCGCACCCGAAGCATTACGGATGAAAGGATGCGTGCAGGCGCTCTTCGCCTCATCATCATTAGCCCTCTGCCCGAACATAAGGTTCTCAGAAGCAAGCACTGCCTCGCTGCCCACATAATTCGGATAAAGCCTCTCCCAGCCGCGAGGGATGGTACAACCGTGGAAAATCACCATCATGCCATACTCGTTGGCATCGCTCAGGATATCCTCATAAAGCTGAATCATGGACTGCTTGTCACTTCCAAAGAAATCCACCTTCAGGCCCTTCACACCAATCTCCTGGAGCCACTTCATCTCCTTCTTCCTCGCAATCGAAGTCGAGAAACAGTTCCTGGGACCCTGAGGCGCGTCATTCCACGAACCGTTCGAATTGTACCAGAGGAATATGCCGACATTCTTGCTGCGTGCATACTCCACGAGCTCCTCAATCCTGTCCCTGCCGATCTGGACATCCCAAAGGGCGTCAATCAGACAGTACTCGTAGCCCATGGCACTGGCGAAATCGATATAGCGAACCTGATCCTCGTATATGGTCGCACCGTCTCCCCACATTATCCAGCTCCAGGTCGACCTGCCCGGACGCAGTTCGAAACCTCTTTCGTAGAGTGGATCCACCACGTCAAAGGCCACGGTGGTCTCGACTATGGGAGCCAGGTTGTCACCCACGGTAACGGTCCTCCAAGGAAGTTCCGCAGGGAGTCCGACAACTGCTCCACGGCTGCCCCAGCCGTTGATCTCCCTCTGGTCAGGGAACTCTATGGTGTAGAGGTTTCCGTCAGTGCAGTCGCTCAGATGCGACGCCACATACTGGCTAGTGACTCCTGTCTCGCTGACTAGCGCCCACTTGTCCCCGGCAACGTGGAAAAGGGCAGGGAATGTGTAGCCGCAGCCGTACTGGGACTTCACATCCATCTGTCCGTCATAGCAATAGACCTCCTCGTAGCTCGGCTTGGTCCTTGCGAATCCTATCATCGGAAGAGACTGTGGAGTGAGGAAGGTGGTGGTACCGTCAGGGAAGGCGAAGCCCGTCGCCTCAGAAAGGATGACTGCGGAATAGGTACTCCTCCAGGCCTTCATCACATACCTGAATGCCACGTCATTGTCACTCACCCTGAACTCTATGTCCAGACGGTGACCGTCAGCATTGTCCACACTGTAAATCATCCTGTTGGCCTCATACTCCACAAAGGACTTCTTGATCCTGTCCTGGACATAGCTCCTGCGTACCTTGTCCTGGTTCTGGGACACGAAAGTCATCCCGCCGGTATAGTCCCCGTGAGAGGAACTGAAACCCAGAGGAGAGTTCACGAGCACGGCCTGGCCGTCATAGCTCACTGAATAATAAGGTTTTCCCGATTCGAGACCCACGGTCACGGCAAGTCTGCCGTCCGGACCTGTCACCACGGCCTCATTCGAAGCCAGCAGCGAGAAAGCCACGCCAAGGGCGAGGACTGAGCTGAAGATTCTTTTCATGATATCACTGGTCATTGGTTTCTGTGCTTATGGTAAATGGCGACTCAAGCGCCACCTGCACCGTCAGGTCGGTGTCCAGATACAGCTTGTAGAAGGCATTCTCCCCGAGACGGGAATACCTGCCCACCAAAGCCCTCAACTGCGGCAGCAGATAAGGTTCGGTCTCCTTCCATTCCGCCTCGCCGGCCTTCAGGCCCTCGGTCCTTAAGGCATATTCCCGGAAACCCGAAGCTATGTCTATGGAATCGAGGAAGCGGAGCAGGTCGTCATATTCGGAGATGTCGGAGAGGGCGTTCCTGTAGCGGTCGAAGGTCGCGGAGGCGTATCTCATCGGGAGAGCCTTGGCGTTGCTCTCGATGTAGAAGGATGTCGCGCGGGTGGTGTCCATAGGGACGAAGACGTCAGGGATGATGCCGCCACCGCCATATACCGTCCTTCCGCCGCGGGTCATATAGACCGCGCTGCTGTCCACGTGTATGCTGTCCGAAGCGAAGAACTCGCCGGAAGCGTAACGCTTGTATATGTCGTAGTCATAATCGTCCGAATACGGCTTCTGTATGCATCTTCCGGAAGGCGTGTAGAACCTGGCGACCGTGATCCTGATACCCGAGCCGTCGGTGAAGAAGACAGGCTCCTGCACGAGGCCCTTGCCGTAGGAGCGGCGTCCGACTATCACTCCCCTGTCGTTGTCCTGGATGGCGCCGGCGAAAATCTCGCTCGACGAAGCCGAAGATTCATTGATGAGGACAGAGAGCTTCACGTGGCGGAGCAGGCCCTTGCCTGTAGCCTTGTAGTCATCCCTCTTGCGGTTGAGGCCCTGGAGATAGACTATCTCATCACCCTTGTCGAGGAACATGTCAGCCAGGGAGAGAGCCTGGTCGAAATAGCCTCCCGTGTTGTCCCTCAGGTCGAAAACCATGCGGGTCATGCCCTTGGAGAGCAGCTCGGTAGCAGCGAGCAGGACTTCCTTGTAGGTGTTGCGGGAGAACTTGGAAAGGCGCAGATAGCCGGTGCTGTCGTCCACCATGAAGGCGGCGTCCACGCAATGCACCGGAATCTTGCCCCTGGTTATGTCGAAGGGGATTTCCTCCCTGTCGCGGAGCACGGTGACCTTCACCTTGGTGCCGGACGGGCCCTTCATCCTCCTGACCATGCTGTCCTGAGGGAACTTTACGCCCGCAACGGGAACGTCGTCGATGTACATCAGCCTGTCCCCCTGAAGCATTCCCGCCTTCTCTGCAGGACCGCCGGGGATGACCTCCAGCACTATGGCCGTATCGTTCGGGACGTTGAACTGTATGCCTATTCCGTCGAAATTGCCGGCAAGTTCCGTCTCGGAAGTCTGAAGTTCCTCAGGCTGAAGGTATATGGTATGGGGGTCCAGTTTGGATAGAGCCGCAACTACCGCGGCATCAGTGAGTTTCTCCACATCCACGGTATCCACGTAATTCTTCCGGACTTCTTCAAGTATGACGTTCAGCTTCCTCCAGTTGGCATATTCCGCCTTCGTTCCGCGCCTCTGCCTCAGCTGGTCGGCAACGGCGAAGAGCAGAAAACCTATCAGAACTCCCAGCAACGCTGTCAGGAGTCCGTTCCTTGTCCTGTTTTCCATATGATCAATCTACCTTTTCCACCTCGATTCCGGCACGCCTGAGCAGGTCGATGCCGTCGGTGAGGCGGTATTCATCCCTGTAGACCACCCTCCTTATGCCGGCCTGGATTATCAGCTTGGCACATTCGATGCACGGGGATGCCGTCACATAGAGGGTCGAACCGTCGCTGCTGTTGCCGGACTTGGCGACCTTGGTGATGGCGTTCGCCTCGGCGTGCAGGACGTAGGGCTTGGTGATGCCGTTCTCATCCTCGCATACGTTCTCGAAGCCTGAAGGCGTGCCGTTGTAGCCGTCCGAAATGATCATCTTGTCCCTGACCAGCAGGGCTCCGACCTGGCGCCGCTTGCAATATGAGTTTCTCGCCCATACCGACGCCATCTCTATGTAACTCCTGTCAAATTTCTCCATACTAGTTCCTCTGGTACAGATATCTCTTGATGCTGCGCTTAGGGGTACGCTCGAAATCCTCAGGCATGAATTCCACCTTCTTGATCTGCGCGTAGTTAGGTATCTCCCTGTTGATTGCAGGCAGGTTGTCCTTGATTCTCTTCTCGAGTTCCGGTCCGGTCATTCCGTCCAGCTCTGCCTGGTGATAGTCAGGATATATCAGGGCGGTGAGACCTCCGTTGTCCTCGATGACGAGGGAATCGACCACATAGGAGACATTGTTCACGACTGCCTCGAGTTCCTCAGGATAGATGTTCTGGCCGGAAGGTCCGAGTATCATGCATTTCGAACGTCCCCTAAGATAGAGATAGCCGTCTGCATCCACGATGCCCATGTCACCTGTCCTGAACCATCCGTCGGCGGTGAAGCTGGAAGCCGTCGCCTCCTCATTCTTGTAATAGCCCAGGAACACGTTCGGACCATGGACCTCGACCTCTCCCGGGATATTCTGCGGGTCTTCGGAATCGATCCTCACCTGCATATTCAAAGCCGGCTTTCCGCAGGAATTCAGCCTCGCCTCGTTCCAATGTGCATAAGTTATGATTGGGGCGCACTCCGTCATTCCGTATCCTACGGTATATGGAAACCCGATGCTGTGGAAGAATTCCTCGACCTCCGGGTTGAAGGCGGCGCCTCCGAGTATGATTTCCTCGAAATTGCCACCGAAAGAGGAAACCAGCTCGCTGCAGAACTTCTTCTGCACGACCTTGTCCAGTCCCGGTATCTTGAAGAAGAGCTTGTTCTTGTCGATGAGAGGCTTGAGCTTGGACTTGTAGATCTTCTCGATGATGAGAGGCACAGCGATGATGATGCAAGGCTTGATTTCCGCAAAGGCCTGCATGATGACCTTAGGGCTTGGCACCCTGGTCAGGAAATGCACGTGCGCGCCGACAGCCATCTCGAAGAGGAACTCGAACATCATTCCGTACATATGCGCGGAAGGCAGCATGGCCACCACCTCCGAGCCGGGGCCGATGTGAGGTTCCGCACCCTTGGCGAACTCGATATTGGACCAGAGGGCCCTGTAAGGAATCATCACGCCCTTGGAGAAGCCCGAAGTGCCTGAGGTATAGTTGATAAGGGCAAGTTCGTCAGCGCTGTCCTCATAATAGTTCAAGTCCTCGGGACCGAAATTGTTCGGATACTTCCTGCCGAAACTCTCGTTCAGATGCTCGCGTATGTTCCAGAGTTCCCCGGTCTTGGCGTAGAGGAACTTGAAGGTGTTGATCTGGACTATCACCTGGAGACAAGGCATCTCCTCGGGATTGAGGCCCTCATATATCACGTCATCGACAAAGAGCACCTTCGCCTCCGAATGATTCACAAGATAATGTATGTTTCCCGCCTTGAACTCGTGGAGTATCGGAACCGGCACTGCGCCGTAGGTGAGCGCCGCAAGGAAACTCACGCCCCAGTTCGCCTGGTTCTTCGAGCATATGGCAACCTTGTCACCCTTGCCCAGCCCGCTCTGCTCGAAGCAGATGTGGAGCTTCTCTATCCTGCGTGCCACATCCCTATAGAAAAGGGTCACGCCCTGATAGTTCGACAGTGCCGCGCGGTCCCAGTTCTCCCTGATGCTCTTCTCGAATGTCTTGTTGACTGATGTAAACTGATTTGCCATCGTTTCGCTTATTGGTTATGTGCTTTGTAATATCCCTTATAATTTGACAGTCCTGGTCTTCCCGTCGACGCAGGTCACGGTGACCGAAGCGTCACGCGTCTCTATCGCGCTGGTTGGACTGATTATCCTGTTTCCCGTAAAGTCCGTGAGGGTCTCCCCGCCGTAGAAGTCGAAGAACAGCATGCGCCCGGCTGTCCTGACCGCCCAGAACTTCCTGTCCCCGAGCTTGACCAGTTCAGGCAGGGCTGTTATCGTCTCCTCCGCCGTGATGCCCTTCCAGCCCTCACGCGGTTTGCCGTGGATGTCATACATCCCTATGGTGTTGTCCGTATGGAGCACCATCACGGTATAGCCGTGCGCCCCGGTGAAATCATAGGCCGCAGGCCCCAGGAGTATCTCCTTCCCAAGGTTCACAGGAAAAGACTTCACCATACGTCCCAGCCTGTCCATCAGATAGATGCTCTCGCCGGAAGCGAAAAGGAACTGCAGCTTGCCGTTGGCATAGTAGTCTATGGTCTCCACACTTCCGCAGAGTTTTCCACTGAAAGGAACTGCCCAGAGGCTCTTTCCTCCCTCCTCACGGAGCGAGAGGCTTCCGTTTGCGGACTGGGAGAAAAGATTCATCTTCCCTGTGCCGGAGTTCTTAACGCGGAACGGTCCCTGAGGGATTTCCACGGTCACCGGAATCTGCGGTCCGTCCGGGGAAGCCGAAGCCACAGGCTTTGCATTTACGAGCTCGAAACGGGTCAGGGACGGAGCGAGGCTCATCATGCATGCGAGTTCCCCTTCCTGGTTCATCTTTCTCTCCAGAGCCTCCCTTTGAGCCTGACGGAATAAGCCGCCCAGGCCTTCCGGATTCATATGAGGAGAGTAATATGCCCATATGCATATGTCTTTTTGCGGCTGCTGCATGCCCATGGCGGAGAACCTGTCCGCAAGCGTAGGGGCTGAATCGGCAGGAGCATAACCCGACGCGGAATAAATCAGCCAGCCCCCCGCTTTCACACAGAGGCTGTCATCCGCCTGGAACAGAGGTCCGAACATCTTTGCGGCATAACCCCTGAGAGGGTTCGCGCAAGCCTGGCCTTCAGTCAGGACGAGGCCCGACTGCGAAAGCCTGTCCGCCTGCATTTTGCCCGGTTTCACGAAGAGCAGCTTCTCAAGCTTTCCTTCCACCAGCCTGTCCACTCTGGATATCTCCTTGATATCCAAAGCCTTGGCCCATTCCATCGGTGAAATGCCGGACTCCCCCTTCGCGAAAGCCGAGGCGTTATACCTGTCCACACGGCCGTTCCCGTCAAGGAAAGACCTGTATGCCTCTGTCCATCGGTCCAGGTCTGCGAAAGAATATGACAGGGCGTATATGCTTGAATATGGTGCCACGCCGGCGAGTGCGGATTCAGCCTTGCCCATGGCCTGCAGGGTTGACACGAACGAGGTCTGGCTCTCCCGTGCAGGCAGCGAACTGCCCTCGAGGCAAAGCCTGCCATCCTGGGTGGAAACCATACGCAGCACGGTCCAGAGGGCGAATTCGGAAAAGGCCTGGCCCTTTTGGGAAAGAGGCCTGACAAAAAACTCCGGAAGCAGTTGCGTTCCGTGCGCGTGGGAGATGTAAAGGGCGTCCTTTGCGGCCGCTTCGGCAACAGCCTGCGGGAACCCGTCCCTGTCGAGTATCGAGGTCCCGGCGGACATATGCCTGAACGCCGAGGCTATGAGTGTTTCCGAAGGAGAGAGCGCGAGCACGTTCCTCTTTCTCAGCGGAGAGGAAGGCCTTGCGTCACGGCTGCCGTCAGCCAGACCGTACTGCAACCCGCAGGAATCCGCCATATCCATAAGCGAAGAGACGAAGGAACTGGTATCGGAAGAAGCCTGGCCTGCAGAGATGAGAAGCAGCATATTCCCGTTGCTGTGTATTGAAAGGGTCGTCTGTCCTCCTTTCGAGGTGACGCGCGGCTGGCCGGAAAGGCGGCCGAGGTAGGAGGAAAGCTGACGCTTGCGTGAGGAGGCGTCAGTAAGGATACGGGAGAGGAAGGAGTCGGGGTCTCCGAGGGCGAGGACCGCGTCGGAGAGACTGCCGAAGGTGGCGACCATCACGGCATCCGAAGGTACGGCCTGAAGCAGTTCCGCCTGAGCTTTGGCGGCAAGTTCCTTTGCGTCCTGAGGGGAAGCCTTGGAATCAGGGTCCCTGTAGAGGAGGAACACCGATACCGCGGTGAGCAGTAGCAGCCCCAGAAGGGCGGAGATGCATATAACCAAGGTCTTTCTGTCCATATCCTTTCAGATTACTTGAGCGCCCGGAAAAAGGGATGCCCGAAGAACAAATATACAAATTGTAATCATAATATCTGCAGGGATATGCACTAAAAAAGAGGCTGGCCCAAAGGTCAGCTTCTCATTTGTGCATATCTTTTGGGGAACG
>JAEDLE010000063.1 GCA_016295455.1 Bacteroidales bacterium | reverse complement strand
GAACTCCTATTGCGGGAATGAAAATCCCGAGTACTAACCGTTATACGAACCCACCGTTCCAACGATAAAAAAGATTCTCTCTTATCGGATTGCAAAGGTATGCATTATTTTCTTACCGTCAAAATATTTTTTTCAATATCGTCCCCTTTCAGGGGCACGGAGCCGGAAAGCCGAAGGCGTCTCACTCCGCCCATTCAAAAGAATAAATAACTGACTCGACCTGCCTCAGCAGTTGTCTCTTGTCATATTTGGGTGCATATACCCAGGCCTCGACGACTATGATGTCCTTGCCGTCCCTGCTGTAGAATGAGTGGGATACGAAAGGTCCTCCCATGAAGTCGTTCTGCACCTCCCAGAAACCGCGGGTCTGGGCGAACTGCCTGCCCCTGAAGCTGATGAACTCAACTGTAGGCTCGATGAAAGTGCTGGTTGTCATCCAGGTATTGTCGAACATGCCCGGAACGTTTGCCTTCATGAATGCGTTCCTGTGCGCCAGGATGTTCTCCTTGCTGAAATTCTCCTTCTCTTCCGCAGGGTACCAGTAGATGAACACACCCTGGGTGGAATACTGCTTGTCGTCTGCAATCCATATGAAATCGTCCGTCATCTTCCTCAGCTTGTAGCCGGAAGGGAAGTGCGGAGAACCGCTTATCTTGCCCCTTACGGCCTCCGCGATGCCATATTCCTCATAGAGTTTGGCATTGGCGATGATCCTGTCCCTTTCGGCCTGTTCGAGGGCGCCGCTGATGTTGTCGCTGTTTTCCCTGAACAGGTTCAGAAGGGTCTGGGAATCGGGTGCTGACACCTCGATGACGCATTGAGGACGGGCCCAGAGATCAGCCCTGTACACGACCTTCCCTTCCTGAAGGGAAGAGTCCGTGCTGAATATGACTATGTTCCTGTGGACCCTGAACAGGTCTGCAAAGCCGGTAGGGGAGACGTTCACCAGGTTGAACAGCGGCTCTTTCTGCGCCAGATAAGGAGTGTCCCCTCCGAGCACGTAGCGGACTTCGTTGCCCAGGTCTCCCTCCCAGTTGTCCTTGTCCATCGCGATAATCACCTCTCCCGCCTTGCCGCTGACATTGGGCAGCAGGGCCTTCTGCTTTCCTGATGAACAGGAAACGGCTGCAACAAACAACGCTATGAAAGCTGAAATTCTGGAAATTGTTTTCATATGCCTGTCATTTAAGATGTTCTAATTCAGTAGTCTTCCTATGTCGTTCCCGAAAGCCAGCATCATCAGGGCCATCAGCAGCAGGAAGCCTATCATCTGCGCGACCATCAGGAACTTCTCTCCCGGTTTCTTTCCGGTTATCATTTCGTATATGGTGAACAGCATGTGCCCGCCGTCAAGCCCCGGTATTGGCAGCAGGTTCATCACTCCCAGCATTATGGACAGCATGGCGAGGAGATAGAGGAAACTGTACCAGTTCCATCTCGACGGGAATATCTGCCCGATCGACACGAAACTGCCCACCGACTTATAGGCCCCGGTGCTCGGCGTAGCCACCATCCTCAGGTCCTGGACATAACCTTCTATTGCACTGATGGTCATCCTGATACCTGATGGAATGGACTCCAGGACGCCATATTCCTTCGTCTTTATGGAGTTCATCTGGGCATATACCCCGATGAGGCCGTTGGTGTCCACCTGGACCGTGGTGGAGAGGCTGTCGCCGCCGCGAAGCAGTTCCAGCGGGACGCGTTCCCCCCTGTGTCCTGCGAGTATATGCCGGCTGTCCTGGACGAACCTGACTTCCTCCCCGCATATGCCGGTGATCCTGTCGCCCCTGCGGAGTTCCCCGCCGAAGTTGGGAGACGACTCCGGAATGGTGTCCACTACGAATGGAACTGCGACCTGGAACATGTCGGGCGTGTTCAGTATCTCGGAGATGCGGCTCTGGTCTATGTATATGGCGACCGTGTCCCCGTCCCTGAGCACATTCACCCTCCTGACGCTCCTGCGGGCGATGTCGGCCTGGATCATGCTGAAATCCTCGGGCACATATCCGTCAAGGTCAAGCACCCTGTCACCGGTGCGGAAGCCCATGTCGCGGGCAAGTTCCCCGGCATATATCTGGGTGTCGACGTTGCTCACGTAGGTCTCGCCCCATATGTTCAGTATGCAGATGTAGAGCAATACGGCGAGGATGATGTTGTTCAGCACGCCTCCCGCCATCACCAGCAGACGCTGCCAGGCGGGCTTGCTCCTGAATTCCCAGGGCTGAGGCTCGCGGGAGAGGAATTCCAGGTCCATCGACTCGTCGACCATGCCGTTGATCTTGCAGTAGCCGCCCAGAGGCAGCCAGCCTATGCCATATTCGGTGTCCAGCTTCTTCAGGGAAGGGAAAAGCCTTGAGAACCAGCCGCTCCTGGTGCTGAGCAGCCGGACTCCGCCTATGTCGAAGAACAGGAAAAACTTGTCCACCTTTATCCCGAAGAGGCGGGCGAAGAGAAAATGTCCCAGCTCGTGAATGAGAATGAGCGTGGACAGGGCAAGTATCACCTGAAGTATCTTGATGAGCGCTACCATCTGCTATAGTTCATATTCCGGGAGGAGACGGACCGCAGCCCCAAGGCTCTCCTCATTGGTTTCAAGTATGTCGTCCACGGACGGACTGCTGATGCGCGGCGCCATATCCATGGTTCTGGAGACTATCTCCGGTATCGCGTCGAAAGCTATCCTGTCCTGGAGGAAGGCCGCCACCGCGACCTCGTTCGCCGCATTCATCGCGCAAGGCACAACTCCGCCGCGTCCTATGGCGTCGAAGGCCAGTCCCAGACAAGGGAAACGGTCATAGTCGGGCTCTTCGAAACTGAGGCTGCCCAGCTGCGCGAAATCCAGCTTCCTGTTGTTCAGGCTGAGTCTTTCCGGGAAAGAAAGCGCGAACTGTATAGGCTCCCTCATGTCCGGATGCCCCATCTGAGCCAGCACCGCACCGTCCGCGAATTCGATCATCGAATGGATTATGGACTGAGGATGTATTACTATGCGTATGTCCTCCGGTTTCATGTCAAAGAGCCATTTCGCCTCTATCATCTCGAAACCCTTGTTCATCATCGTGGCCGAATCCACGGTAATCTTCGCGCCCATGTTCCACTGCGGGTGCTTGAGGGCGTCAGCGCTGGTCGCCCGGCTCATCTGCTCCCTGGTCCAGGTCCTGAAAGGGCCGCCCGAGGCTGTCAGATGAATCCTGGTGATCCTGTTTCCCGCAGCCGCCATAAGGCACTGGAATATGGCGGAGTGTTCCGAATCCACCGGAAGCAGGGGTACGTTCTTTTCCCTTGCCAGAGCGGTCACCGCAGGACCTCCTGCCACCAGGGTCTCCTTGTTTGCCAGGGCTATGGGCTTTCCCGCCCCTATGGCCGCCATCGTAGGCCTGAGACCGCTGAAACCGACCATGGCGGTAAGCACAATGTCAATGTTGTCCGCAGTCACCAGGTCACAGACCGAATCCATGCCCGCGAACACCTTTATGCCCTCAGGCTGCAGCGCCCCGGCCACTTCGCCGTATTTTTCCTCATTGCATATGACGACGTTGTTCACGTCGAACTCAAGGGCCTGACGTATCAGGAGCTCCGAGCTGTTGTTTGCCGTAAGAAGTTCCACGTCAAACAGTTCCCTATGCTGCGCTATCACATCAAGGGCCTGTCTTCCTATTGAACCCGTGGAACCGAGTATTGCCACCCTTCTCTTTTCCATCCTAAAAACTGATATATTTCTCCGGATCCACGGCCTTTCCGTCGTACCACAGTCCGAAGCTTATGTATTCTCTGTCATCCCCACCGCTGCTGCCCACCAGCGCGACCGGACTTCCGGCCTTGACGATGTCCCCCGCCTTATGGAGCAGCTTCTGGTTTTTCCTGTATATGGATATGATGTTGTCCTGATGCTGGATGATGAGCGTGTACTGGTTCTCCTCGCTCCAGTCGGCGCTGATCACGGTTCCGTCAAGGACGGCCATGACCACTGAGCTGGCAGGGGCCGATATCACCATATACGGATGGGTCACCTGCTCGAATTTTTCAGTGACCAGACCCTTGAGCGGTGTGAAGAAATGCTTGCCCTCGATAGGCAGGGCCCTGTTCTTGCCGGGGCCTATGCTGAACTGCTCCGCTTCCATCACGGTCTGCCTCAGAAGCGAGTCGCTCTGCCTGAAACCGCCTGCGTCCAGGGTGTCATATCCCGCGCTGTAGTTGCGGATGATGCTGTCGATCCTGACCGGATCCTCGCCCGCGAACACCCGCTTGAGATTCTCGGAGTAGAATTCCCATTTCGAAACGACATTCCTGAGGGAGTCTATCTGTATGGCGTTCTGGACAGAAGCCTTTCTGGTGTCGGCATCCGGATAGCCCGGTATGAAGGACTTGAGCGGGGTCAGGGCTATGAGCATCATCAGGCAGACGGATATGGTGACGAAGACCACCGCAACGGTCAGGAAGAAGCTCCACCTGGAGAACTTCGCGACCTTTATCTGCCTGTGGGTCTGGTCGTCCGCAAGCGTGAGGCGGTACTTCCTTACCCTTGGCTGACGGGGCTGTTTGTTGTTGTTCGACATCTTTTTTTCCTGTTTTATTGCTAACTTTGCCGAGATGGACAGGATAATCGGCATAGATTTCGGCAGGAAGCGTACGGGGCTCGCGGTCAGTGACCCGCTGGGGATTTTCGCCTCGGCGCTCGATACCGTGCATTCTGCAAAGATAATAGAATATATCAAAAACTATGCTCAGGGCGAAACGATAAAGAGATTTGTCGTGGGTTATCCCAGGAATCTTGACAACAGCCCCTCCGAAGCCGCCAGGGATGTGGACCGCTTCCTCGGCGAACTGTCCAAGGCTTTCCCTGACATACCTGTAACCCTCGAAGACGAACGCTTCACCTCCGTGCTGGCGCACAGGGCGATGATAGACGGCGGGATGAAGGCCTCCGACAGGAGGGACAAGAGCGTGGTGGACAAGATCAGCGCCGCCATAATCCTTCAGGGCTATCTCGACCGCAATTCGGGCGGGGGAGGCACAGCTTTTGCGGCACCGGACTGCCCTGTGCCCGAATCCAGGTCCAGGAAGGTCACAAGAAGAAAACGTTAGACGGAATATGATACAACCTATTTACCTATACGGGTCAGAGGTGCTCAGGCAGAAGGCCGAGGCGATTGATCCGGGCGACAGGGAATACGTCGCCAAACTCGTTCAGGATCTCAAGG
Source organism: Bacteroidales bacterium (assembly GCA_016295455.1). Taxonomy (GTDB): domain Bacteria; phylum Bacteroidota; class Bacteroidia; order Bacteroidales; family UBA932; genus Cryptobacteroides. The sequence goes on along the minus strand of JAEDLE010000063.1, from coordinate 3,059 downwards.
ACACCCTCAAGAATTCCGAGGGCGTGGGTCTCGCGGCCCCTCAGATAGGCGTCAGCAAGAGATGCGTCATAGTTGACGGAACCGGAATGGCTGACGTCTACGACTACCTCAAGGATTTCCGGCGCACCATAATCAACCCGGTCATAATCAGCGAGAGCGAGGAGACCTGCAGCTACAATGAAGGCTGCCTCAGCATACCCGGCATATATGCCGACGTGGTAAGGCCTTCGAGCATCACCGTGGAATATCTCGACGAGTCCCTCGAAAAGGTCACCGAGACCTTCGAAGGCTTCGCCTGCAGGATGGTGCAGCACGAACTTTCCCATCTTGACGGAAACATGTTCGTGGACCTCGTCGCCCCGATAAGGAAGAAGATCATCGGCAAGAAACTCGTACGCATAGCCCAGGGCCGTGTCGGAACCCAGTACAACTCCAAAATCAAATAGCGATGGGAGCTTTTCACGCATATGACATCAGAGGTGTCTACAACGTCGACTTCGACAGGGATACCGTCTACAGGACAGGCTATTTCATTCCTCGCCTGCTTTCAGCCGACAAGGTGCTGGTGGGACGCGACTGCAGGGTTTCCTCGCAGGAGATACACGATGCGCTGATAGCCGGCATCACCGATGCGGGCGCTGACGTCTATGACATCGGCCTCAGTTCCACCCCAATGGTCTATTTCGGAACGGCCAACTACGGATTCAAGGCTTCGGTCCAGATTACCGCCTCACACAATCCGCCCCAGTACAACGGCCTCAAGGTCTCCAGGGAAAACGCCCTTCCTGTCGGCTTCGACAGCGGTCTCGGCCAGATCAAGGCGTGGATAGACGAAGGAGTTGAAATCATTCCGGCGCAGAAGAAAGGAAAGGTATATGCCAAAGAGGTCAGGGAGGACTACCTGGCCTTCCTGAGGAAATATGTCACCGATGACCTCAAGGAGCTGAAAGTGACTTTCGACCTGTCCAACGGCATGGCCTGCCTGCTTGCCAAGGATGTTTTCGGGAACGGATGCGATTATATCTTCGACACCATGGACGGCCGCTTCCCGAACCACGAGCCGAATCCGCTCATCCACGACAACGTGATTCCTCTCGAGAATCTCGTGAAGAAGACGGGCGCGGATGCCGGAGTCATATACGACGGAGATGCGGACAGGGTGATGTTCGTGGACGAGAAAGGCAATTTCGTGGCTCCCGACCTCATCATAGCCCTGCTCGGGCATTATTTCATCGACGAAAGGGGCGAGAAGGGGAAAGTTCTTCAGGAAATACGCTGCTCAAAGGCCGTGTCCGAGTATCTTGAGCCTATGGGAGCGGAGGTCCACACCTGGAAGGTGGGCAGGGCAAATGCGGCTGTCAAACTCCGCGAACTGGACGGCATATGGGGCGGAGAACTCGCCGGACATTACTACTTCAGGGACTTCTTCTACTCCGACAGCGGTCTGCTCGCGTCCCTTCTCGTGCTAAGGGTTCTCGCCCGCCTCAAGAAGGAAGGGCGGAGCTTCAGCCAGGCAATCGCCAGCATAGCAAGATACGAGAACTCCGGAGAAATCAACTTCCGCCTCGACGACAAGCAGGCGGCCATGGACGCCCTCAAGGATCACTTCTCCGCACAGGAAAAAGTCCTCTCATTCATGGACTTCGACGGATACAGGCTGGAGTTCGCCCATTGGTGGTTCAATGTGAGGCCTTCCAACACGGAACCATATCTCCGCTTCCTCTGTGAGGCCGATTCGAAGGAACTGCTCGCGGAGAAGGTTGCGCAGGTGAAGGATATGCTGGTCAAGCGTTTCGGGGCAGTGCTCCAGTAATCTCCAAACACTATCCCGAACGATGAGATTGAAGATTTATTTGTCGGCGCTGGCCCTGACCGTCATCGCTGAAGGGCTGCTTTCCGCCCAGCAGCTCAGGACCAAGATAACCATGAGTGAAGCCGAGATGCTGGTGCCGAGGTTCCAGTTCAAGCCGGTCAAATCCCTCGACCCGAACACGGCCAACCCGCTTGACACGGTGATGACCAGCACTCCGGGCGTGTATATGGTGCTGTATGACGACAACACCTGGAAGTACTGGCGCAATCCCGAAGACATCGCCCTGAAGGAGATATTCACGGACCATTGGACGCCCGACGTGCCCAACCCCTTCGACACCAAGCTGTCAGACCTTCCGGACGAGATAATACTCCGTCTCGTTGACGAGAATATGGCCTACAAGTGCCCGGACAAGCGCAGGGTCTATTCCCGTTTCGGCTACAGGCACCGCAGGCGCCACCAGGGCGTCGACCTGCCCCTCACCACCGGAGACCCGGTATACGCCATGTTTCCGGGCAAGGTCAGGATGTCGAAATATTATGCGGCATATGGCAACCTGGTCATAGTGCGTCACGAGAATGGACTGGAGACCTTCTACGCCCATCTTTCCAAGCGGCATGTGGAGGTCGGCGACTGGGTTGAGGCAGGTGAGGTCATAGGACTGGGAGGCTCCACCGGGAGGTCTACGGGAGCACATCTGCACCTTGAGACCAGATATCAGGGATATGCCTTCGATCCCCAGTGGATAGTCGATTTCGAGACGGGCAACCTCAGGAGCAGCCTGTTCGTGCTGAAGAAGAAATATCTGAGCGCCGACAGCCGCTATGTGCCCGAATCGATCGAGGAGGAACTCACGATTTATCTTGCCGACACGCGGGAGAAGGCGATAGCGGACTCCATTGCAGCCGTCAAGAAGGCTGCGGCGGAAAAGGCTGCCAAGGAAGCTGCCGCGGCTGTATATGTCACCGTCAAGAGCGGAGACACGCTTTCGCTTATAGCCAAGAGGAACGGCACGACCGTATCAGCCATATGCAAACTCAATCCTGGACTGACGACCAGGACCGTGCTCAAGATAGGCAGGAAAATCAGGGTGAAGTAATCTTGCCGGATGACTACCCGGGTCAGAACAATTGCCTGACCAGTTCCAGATCCTCCTTGTTGTAGAGCAGCCTGTCGATGAAATCAGGGGCAAAGCGGGCGATCAGCAGGAAAGCCAGGACTGTCAGGATTACAATAATAAGGCAGG
>JAEDLE010000062.1 GCA_016295455.1 Bacteroidales bacterium | reverse complement strand
CCGGGGAGGAATTCCGAAATCTTTCAGAAGTGAAATTGGAATGAGAACAGGAATGAAATCAGAACGGCATTGACTCAGGCGCAGACACAAAAAAGCCGGCTGAAAGTCGAAAGACTGACAGCCGGCTGTGGTGCATAAAAGAGGAATTAATCCTCGTCGCTTTCGGTTGCTGCGTACTCAGCGAGAAGCTTGGTCTGAACATCGCCAGGAACAGGCTGATAGTCAGAGAAGTTCATTGAGAATGTAGCGGAACCTCCGGTAAGAGAGCTGAGGGTGGTTGAGTACCTGTAGAGCTCAGCGAGCGGAACCTTCGCATGGAGTATGGTGAAGTTGCCGTCCATTTCCTGGTCGATGATCATGCCGCGACGGGTGTTGAGGTCTGACATACAAGGACCCACGAACTCGGAAGGAGTGATGATGTCCACATTGTAGATAGGCTCCATGATCTTCGGACCGGCATTCCTGAACGCCTCCTTGAAGGCATTGCGTCCAGCCACGATGAAGGCGATTTCCTTGGAATCAACCGGATGCATCTTACCGTCATAGACATAGACGCGGATATCACGTGCATATGATCCGGTGAGAGGTCCTTCGCTCATCTTTTCGTTGACACCCTTGAGGATGGCAGGCATGAATCCCACGTCAATCGCACCGCCGACAACGCAGTTGAAGAACTCCAGCTTTCCGCCCCATTCGAGGTCATATGACTCGGAAGACTTGATGTTCAGCACGGTGTCCTTGCCGTCAATCTTGAACTTGTTTCCGGCTGGCTCGCCCTCAACGTAAGGGCAGACGAGGAGGTGAACTTCACCGAACTGTCCTGCACCACCGGACTGCTTCTTGTGGCGGTACTGCGCGGTGGCAACCTTGGTGATGGTCTCGCGGTAAGGAATCTTCGGGGCGAAGAGCTCGATGTCGAGCTTGAATTCGTTCTTGAGTCTCCACTTCACGAGATTGATATGCTGCTCGCCCTGACCGCTGAGTATGGTCTGGCGGAGTTCCTTTGAGTATTCGACGATGATGGTAGGGTCCTGTGCCGCGATCTTGTTGAGGGCCTCTCCTACCTTTGCCTCGTCATTCTTGTCCTTTGCCTTGACAGCGCAGCGGTATTTCGAATCAGGGAATACCATGTGGCAGATTGCCTCTGAACCTGCAACCGCGAGAGTGGTGTTGGTCTTACCTGCCTTGAGCTTCATCACGCAACCGATGTCTCCTGCGCTGATCTCGCTCACCTTCTCCTTCTTCGCACCGGCTACGGCATAGATGGCGGAGAGACGCTCTGAGTTGCCGGTCTCAGGGTTGATGAGGTCCATGCCTTCCTTGAGGACACCGCTCATCACCTTGAAGTAGGACACTTCGCCAAGGTGCTGCTCAACTGCAGTCTTGTAGATGAAGAGGCTGGTCTGTCCGTCAGGTGAGCAGACAACCTTTCCGCCGTCGATGGTGTCGGCCTCGATCCCTTCCGGAGACCTTCCCACGTTGATTACGAATTCCATAAGTCTCTTCACGCCTATGTCCTTCTTTGCGGAGAGGCAGAATACCGGCATCACAACGCCTTTCTTCACGCCCTCGGAGAGGCCTTCGCGGATTTCGTCTATGGTGAGTTCGGAGGTCTCGAAATATTTCTCCATCAGCTCGTCCTTGCCCTCAGCCGCGGTCTCCATCAGTTCCTCGTGGAGCTGCTCGGTGATTTCGGCATATTCCGCAGGGATCTCAAGCTCCTCACGGGTGCCGTTGTCATCCTTGAAGTTGTAGTACTTCATGGTGAGCACGTCGATGAAACTGTGGAAATCAGAACCCGGATTGATAGGGAACTGCACGAAAGCGATCTTCTTACCGTATGCCTCCTTGAGGGAAGCCTTGGTCTGCTCCCAGTTGGCCTTTTCGTGGTCAAGCTGGTTCACGGCCACTACGAGAGGAATGCCGTAACGGTCGGCATAGCGTGAGAAGATGGTGGTGCCGACTTCCACACCCTGCTGGGCGTTTACAACGAGAATACCTGTCTCGCACACCTTGAATGCCGCGAGGGCTCCACCGCTGAAATCGTCTGAGCCCGGAGCGTCGATTATGTTGAATTTCCTGTCCTTGAACTCGGCATAGAGCGGAGTCGCATAGACGGACTTCTGGTTTGTCTGTTCGAATTCGGAATTGTCGGATACGGTGTTGCCGGCCTCCACGGTACCTCTTCTCTCAATCACCTTGCCTTCATAGAGCATCGCTTCAGACAACGTGGTCTTTCCGGACTTCGAACTTCCGATAAGCACCACGTTCCTGATCTCCTTGGTCGTGTAATTTTTCATTTCAGTGTTATGTGTTTTTGGTTTTGAATTCCGCTGTCAGGCCTGAAAATCAGGCGGCGTCTCGCAAATATAAAAATTAATGATGTAAAAACAAGAACTTGCGGACTTCTCCTTCCCGGAACTGTTCAAGTACTTCCTGTCCCCCGAGTCCCAGCTCTTCCCGGAACAGTTCGTCCATGCCTTCCGGGTCTATCCGCTCCGACCAGCAGAGGTCCCGGAACCTGAACTCCGGATCCAGATATGGCTTCTCGCGGAGCACCACTCCGCAGATGCGTGCGTATTCTTCGCATGATGATGTGTATTTCATATTGCCGTGCTTTGTTTCTCTGTGCAAGTATGCGCAATATTTTCGGCGCGAGACTGAAAAACGGGGTAAAGAATCCTTGCAGAAAGTAATGATAGCTGAATTTTTCCCGTTCGTGACGCATTATTTGAACCGGATGATACGAAAAACAGGGCAATGATGTGTTTTTCGTATCCCGTTTGCAGGCTCGCGGGAAGTAGTTTTGCAAAAACCGACGTTTCGATGACAGACGAGGACATAAAGAGGAGCATCAGACTAAAGCGGGAGGAGCTGGGCATGACCCAGAAGGAACTCGCTGAACGGCTTGGGATTGACAGGAATACTTTCCGCAGTCTCGAGACGGGAGGTACGCGCATGCTCAATGCCCATCTCTACAGCATAGCCGAAATTTTCGGAATGGACGTTCTGGATCTTATCGGCTCGGGAACCTCGTCCGGGGGCGGCACACAGGTCTTTTCGGATGTCACGGCCAAATATGAAAGCCGCCTGATGGACGAGCGTCGGAGTTACGACGAGAAACTTCGTGTAATGGGTGACAGGCTGCGCCACGCCGAGGAGCTTGTACAGATGCTCAGACAGCAGGTGCAGGACAAGGAAGACATCATCAACCTCCTCAGATCCAGAAAAAATCAGTAACTTGCGTTGCGGAAGAAGCAGAGTTCTTCCGGGCGCAGGATGAAGAAAGGGATAGAATTACGTAAGTATCTGGATATAAATCAGATTGAAGCCGGTTGCGATGAGGCGGGGCGAGGACCTCTCGCCGGACCTGTCTATGCCGCTGCCGTCATTCTCCCTCCGGATTTCCACCATCCCCTGCTGAACGATTCCAAACAGATGACCCGCAAGGCCAGGGAAGAACTGCGTCCCGTCATCGAAAGGGAGGCCGTGTCCTGGGCTGTGGAGGCGGTCAGTGCCGAAGAAATAGACGCGATGAACATACTCGCCGCCTCGATATGCGGGATGCAGAGGGCCGTGAGGCGTCTTTCTGTGCGCCCCGACCTGCTGCTGGTGGACGGGAACCGCTTCAAGCCTTTCGACGGCTACCGCTACCTCACCGTAGTCCATGGGGACGCCACTTTCGCATCCATAGCCGCAGCCTCCGTCCTTGCCAAAACCTACCGGGACGATTTCATGACAGCCCTTGCGGCAGAATGGCCCCAGTACGGCTGGGACCGCAATATGGGCTATCCCACGGCCGACCATATTCGCGCCATCAGGGAATATGGCTACACGCCCTGGCACAGGAAAAGTTTCCACGTCAAGGAGTTGGAAGCCACACTTTTCGATTCCCTGCCCGATGACTGATTTATGGCACTGCGGCTTCCTGCCTGAAACCCGCACCGCGGCTTCCCGCACAAACGCCATCTCAATGTAACGACAACAGAATGAAACACATATGAAAAGACATCTGAGTTTACTCGCCGCCCTGTTCCTGGCGGCATCCTCCATCCTGAGGGCAGACGAGGGCATGTGGATGCTCCCTCTGCTGCAGAAGATGAACGCGCAGGCTATGGCGGACCTTGGCTGCCGCCTCACGGCTGAACAGATCTACAGCATCAACAATTCCTCGCTCAAGGATGCGATAGTGCATTTCGGTGGCGGATGCACCGCCGAGATGATATCCGGCGAGGGTCTCCTGGTAACCAATCACCACTGCGGTTATTCCGGCATTCAGAGCCTCTCCACTCCGGAGCACAATTACCTCGAGGACGGCTACTGGGCAATGACCAGGGACAAGGAACTGCCGGTTCCTGGCCTGAGCGTGACTTTCCTCGGCAGCATGACCGATGTCACGGACATACTCGGCAAGCTCAGGGAACAGGTCCTCAAGGACAACCGCAAATCCGATGATGCTGAGGCCATTGCGGACGAGGCAGTTGCCTCGCTCAAGCGTTCGCTCATAGAGCAGGCCAAGGCCGACAATCCCGGTTCGGACGCTGTCATCACATCTTTCTACAACGAAAACGTCCATTACCTGATAGTCTCGAAGACCTACAGGGACGTGCGTTTCGTAGGCGCGCCGCCAGCCTCTCTCGGCAAATTCGGAGGCGAGACAGACAATTGGGAATGGCCTCGCCACACCTGCGACTTCTCGATGTTCCGTGTATATGCCGGAGCGGACAACCAGCCGTCGGCATATTCCCCGGACAATGTGCCTTATGTTCCGGCCAGGTCCCTGCGCATATCCCTCAAGGGCGTGCAGGACGGTGATTTCGCGATGATTATGGGTTATCCGGGAAGGACGCAGCGTTTCCAGACGGCGGACCAGCTCGAGTCGATGATGTACCAGTACGGTGTTGCTGTGAAGGCCCGCACCGTGCGTCAGGCGGAGATGCTCAAGGGTATGGAGAAAGACCCTGCAATACGTCTGAAATATGCCAACAAATACGCAAGTTCGTCCAATGCCTGGAAGAAGTGGCAGGGCGAGCAGCTGGCCTTCGACAAGCTCAAAGTGATTGAGCGTGAGAGGGAGAAGGAAGCTCAGTTCCGTGCCTGGGCCTCATCCGACAGGAAGCGCGCGAAGAAATACGGCGCCGCTCTCGACAAGGTGTCGGAGGCCGTCGGTGCGCAGAGGCTGCCCCGTTATGAGATGTATGTGCTCAGCGAGTCCGTCGCAAGGATAGCTGCAATTGACGTTTTCTTCGAGTTCGCCGAAACTGTTTCCGAAGCCCTTGCCGAATCGGACGACACATCCGCAGTCAGGCAGCTTGCCCTGGACAAGGCATCAGCCCTCTTCAAGGACTATGACGTCCAGACGGAAAAGGACATAGCCGTCGCTATGCTCGGCTTCCTCAGGGAATATGGCTCCAGGGAGTCCTGGATCGATGAGATAGGCGATTTCGGGAATATGGATTTTTCCGCATATGTGGAGAGATTTTTCGAAGAAAGCGCCTTCGCCAGCCCTGAGAATCTCGAGGCGGCGCGCACCAGGAGCCTCAGGGATTTGATGTCGGACCCTGCAGCCATACTCGCAATCGCCGTTTATGAAAGGCTTGAAAAGTATTCCGGGGACTGTGTCGGAACCAGGCAATTGCTCGAGGAGGGTTCGAAGGAATTTGCCGCCGGTCTTCTGGAATGGAAGAAGGACGAGCCTTCGTATCCGGATGCCAATTCGACGATGAGGCTCACCTACGGCACCGTGAAGTCATATTCCCCGAGGGACGGAGTCCTCTACAGGCACTATACTACCCTCAATGGTGTGATGGAGAAGGAAGACCCTGACAACTACGAGTTCAGGGTTCCGTCCGGGCTGAAGGCTCTCCACGAGGCGCGGGACTACGGCCAGTATGCCGATGCGGACGGCGAGCTGCACACCTGCTTCCTCACCAACTGCGACATCACCGGAGGCAATTCCGGCAGCCCTGTCCTCAACGCCGACGGCGAACTCATAGGCCTTGCCTTCGACGGGAACTGGGAATCGATGTCCAGCGACGTGATGTTCGAACCGGAACTCCAGAGATGCATATGCGTGGACATACGCTACGTCCTCTTCATAATGGACAAGTTCGGAGGCGCCGGTCACCTGCTCGACGAAATGAACATTTCAAGATAAACATACATTGAATATGGAAACGGATAAGATAACAGGACTGCTCAGCCAGGTACGTCACCCCGGAAAGGGGGACCGCTCCGTGGTCGAGCTGGGTATGGTGGAGAAGGTGGAAGCCGACGCCTACGGCGTCAGAGTGCTGCTGGCCTTCCCGAAACACAGGGATCCGCTTGCCGAATACCTCATCGGAAGCACCAGGGCGGTTCTGGTCAGGAACCTGCCCGAAGGAACTGACATCAAGGTGGAAACCGTAGTCAGGGACGTGGTTGAGCCGAAAAAGAAGAACAGCATCAACGATCTGGGGCTCGAGCAACTCTCCGCTGTGAAACACATCATCGGGGTGGCCTCAGGCAAGGGTGGTGTGGGCAAGTCAACCGTAGCGGTGAACCTTGCGGTAGCCCTGGCCAGACTCGGTTACAAGGTAGGACTCGCCGACGCCGACGTCTACGGTCCTTCAGTTCCGCTGATGACCGGAACGGAAGGCTATGTCCCTGAACTCGAGGGAGAAGAAGGCTCCGAGCTGATGATTCCTGCGGAGAAGTACGGGGTAAAATGGATGTCCATTGGCTATTTCGCGCAGCCCGGACAGGCTCTCATCTGGAGAGGCCCTATGGCCTGCAACGCCCTCAAACAGATGTTGCTCCAGGTGAAGTGGGGAGAACTTGACTTTCTGCTTATAGATATGCCTCCGGGAACCGGTGACATACACATATCCCTTGTTCACGACATCCCTATGGAAGGCGCGGTAATCGTGACCACGCCTCAGGCCGTCGCTCTTGCCGATGTTGAGAAGGGCGTGGACATGTTCCGCAACGAGAAGGTCTCGAAGAAGATATTCGGCCTGGTGGAGAATATGTCCTGGTTCACTCCTGAAGAGCTTCCTCAGAACAGGTACTACATCTTCGGAAAGGATGGCGGTGTGGAGATGGCCCGCAACTTCGGTATCCCGCTCCTCGGACAGATACCTATGGTCCAGGGAATCAGGGAATGCGGCGACAGCGGCGAGCCCGTGGCCCTGTCAAGCCGTCCGGATGCCCTGGCCTTCCTGGAACTGGCCCAGAAACTTGCCGTTGCAGCAGACAGCCCTGATACAGCTGTCTGAAGCGGAATAGACCCAGTTTGACTCAAGATTGTGGCAAGGCCTCATCCTCGGGTCGGACAGGTCGGCGAGAATGAAATCCGCCACTTTCCCCTCCGCTATCACGCCTCCGTCTATGCCGAAGGCTTCGGCACCGTTGCGGCAGGCCCACTGCATCACCAGAGGGGCCGGAAGCAGTTCCGGATTTCCCGTATTGGACATTACGCCGTCCTTCACGCCTACACATTTGGCGAGGAGGGCGGCAAATTTCATCTCCTCCCTCATCGACAGGTTGTTGTTGGAGGAACATCCGTCGGTGCCCAGGCTGACCTTCGCTCCTGAACTGATGGCCAGTTCGTAAGGGAAACGTCCGCTTCCCAGCTTCATGTTCGAGCAGGGGCAGTGGCTGACAGTGACTCCCCTTGCTGCGAGTATGTCCCATTCTTCCCTGTCGACGTGCACGCAGTGCGCTGCGGTCACGTCAGGCCCCAGGAAGCCTATCGAGTCGAGATACCTTACCGGAGTGGTCCCGTGCTCCCTGAGGCAGTCCTCCACCTCCTGACGGGTCTCGGAAAGGTGGATATGCAGCCTCAGGCCCTCGTTCCTGGCCCATTCCGCGCTTCTTATGAGTTTCTCCCTGCCGACCGTGTATATGGCGTGAGGTGCTATGGCAAGCTGTATCCTGCCGCCCGTCGGATCCTTCCATTCCCTTACGAATTCCCGCTTGCCCTCTTCCTGGGCCTGGGAATGGTTCTCCATCACGGTTATGCCTATGCAGGCGCGCAGTCCGCTCCCGTCCGCCGCCCTGATTGTCTGCTCAATGTCGAAATACATATCGTTGAAAAACACGCATCCGCCCCTTGCCATCTCCTCCAGGGCCAGCACGCTGCCTTCATATATGTCGGCGGAAGTGAGTTTGTCCTCGAACGGCCATATGTACTCCTGAAGCCATTTATGCAGCGGGAGGTCGTCGGCATATCCCCGGAGCAGGGACATCGCGGCGTGGCAGTGGGTGTTGTAGAATGCCGGCAGTATCGCGGTGCCGGATGCGTCTATGACTTCACCGGCCTCCGGGCAGATATTCTTTCCTAT
>JAEDLE010000061.1 GCA_016295455.1 Bacteroidales bacterium | reverse complement strand
CGGTCTTTATGACCGACTGAGACATCTGCGACTTGAGACCATACTTCTCGCGAAGAGAATGGTACAATGCACCATTGACCTCGTAGAAGTTCATGCAGCCACTATCAAAGAGATACTTGGAGACCTCGTTGCACGCCATTCGGTAGAGACAGCCGGTCGCAAGAACCTGCTTTCTCTCCTGCTCGCCAAGATAGATCTGAACCTTGGCCGTGACCGTAACCATCTCCTTCATGTCCAGAAACAAAAAAGCAGACAGAACACACTATACCCTTCATGGCCATGTATGTCTCTATCTACTTGCTAGTTACAAATATACGAAAAGTATTGATAAATAACAACAAAAGGCAGCGTCAATTCCTCCCAGAAACTGAAGATTTCTGGGTTTCCTTGACGCAAAAATTATGAAGCATAACTTAAAAGAATGGCTCGGAGCAACCAGGTTCTGGTCATTCCCGGTTTCCTCGATGCCGGTCATTGTGACCGTTGCATATCTATGCTGGAAAGGAGATTCCGTCAGATGGACTGCCGCAGCACTCGCACTCCTCGGCATGGTAACCTTCCATGCCGCCGGCAACCTGCTCAGCGACTGGTGGGACTACCGAAAGGGTGTGGACAACGAAAAGGCATATGCCGTTCCGAACCTTGTATTCCATCATTTCGAACCTCGCGAGTATATGAGATTCTCCATCATACTCTTCGCCGTCGGCATATGCCTGGGTCTGGCGCTCTGCCTGATGACAGGCTGGAAGGTGCTGATTATCGGCGCATTGGGAGTAATACTTGCGGCAAGCTACTCATTCTTCAAGTACAGGGCATTGGGTGACATATTCGTCTTCACCTGCTTCTCGGTACTGCCCATGCTGGGCACAAGCCTTGTGGCAACGGGTCAGATAGACTGGAGCACGCTGACGGTTGCCCTGCCTCTTGGCATATTCACCGTCGCAGTGCTCCACGACAACAACACCGTTGACATCGCAACCGACTCGGAATCAGGCATACACACCGTTCCGATGATGCTCGGCGAAAAAACCTCGACAGTACTATTCATCGTGTATATGGCGCTTCCTTACCTGAGCGTGGCCATATGCTGCGCCACTTCCCTGCTCCCTCCGCTGGCCCTGCTCTGCCTGCTTTCCGCCCCTCTGGCCTGGAAGAACGCGCAGGCCGCCGCCCGCTGGTTCAGGGAGGGAAGAAACGCCCTGATCGGCCTCGACCAGAAGACAGCCCAGCTCCACCTCGCCTTTTCCCTTCTCCTTGCCATAGGCCTGGCAATCAATGCAATAATCTGACAGACACAGGCATATGAAAACAGATCTCAGCCTCGGAAATGCCGTCGGCATATTCAAAGACAGACATCTTTGCTTGTATATGGCAACGGCGGCGCTGCTTTGGTTCCTGATGTTCAGTCCCTGGACGAAGGGGATGGCGAGTTTCTGGACCCTGATGAGCATCTCGGCCTGCGTGCTGAGCGTCATCGCACTGTCGGAGCAGCCATGGAAAGAGCTGAAATGCAAGAAGACAAGCGCGTCGGACGTCGCACTGCAGCTTGGCGCGGGGACAGTCCTGGCCTTTGCGCTCTGGGGCATATTCTGGGTGGGAGACAAGGCCTCCCAATGGATGTTCAGCTTCGCCGGAGGGCAGATCGACAGCATATACGGAATGAAGGACGGGAGCAACCCCGTGGTGATAGCGCTGCTGCTCCTCCTGCTGATAGGCCCGGCCGAGGAGTTGTTCTGGAGGGGCTATGTACAGCGCAGGATGGGCGAGCTCTGCGGGCAGGACACGGCCCTGGTGATGACCTGTGTCATCTATTCCCTGGTGCACATCTGGTCCTTCAATTTCATGCTGGTGGCCGCAGCTTTCGTGGCCGGGGCCGTATGGGGCATGCTGTACAGGCTGAGGCCCTCCCTGCTGCCGGCACTTGTCACCTCCCACGCGCTGTGGGACGCGCTGGTGTTCATAATCCTGCCCATATAGGCCTCTTCCGGAAACCGCCGGCCGGAATTCCGTGCAATCCGAAAAAGATGCATCAGATTTGAAGATTACCATATTCAGACCAGCATATGAACCAATTTTCGCATCGGATGACCCGGCCCGGCAGGGAGACCAGCACTTTTGTACGAAAATGGTCTATTTGTATGACAACTCTCAGGTCAGGATTGAATATTTTTGTCCTTGTGATAACCGACAATTCTAACTGACCGACATATGCATAACACACTCATCAAGACGGCCGCCGTGCTTCTGGCACTGTCGGCCACGGTCTGTGCCTCGGCACAGCAGAGGGGTGCACAGGAAGAACAGCCTGACTTCGCCCCGACCCCTCAGGAGGTGAACAACATGAAGGCACCTGTACTGGAGGACTATTTCACGACTGTATATCCGGCCAAGGCCAAGGGAAAAGTCAGCGTCGCCCCTACGGCCCCGGACAGCAGGGGGTTCATAAGGAGATGGTCCCTGCTCGAACCTATTCCGATGCCGGACATCAGGAGCAACGCCATATTCACTGACAGCTATCTCAGGGAGGAGTTCGGTATCGACCGCTACCCCATGCAGAGAAGCCTGGTTCCGTACGACGGACAGAAGGTCAAGCTCGACAAGAAGACCAGCCTCAGCTGGCACTGTCTCGACAGCAAGCGCTACAACGTGAAGCTCTACCGTCTCGCCACAGGTCTTGGCCTGCACCCGACAGAGGCTCTGTACCACGCGGTTACGGTAGTCATAGCCGACAGGGACATGACTGTCCGCATGGCTGTAGGTTCGAACTCCGCATCGATGTGGTGGGTGAATGAAGAGGAAGCCCTGCTCCTTTCCGGAGACCGCAGAATGGTGGTGGATGACTGCGTATCGCGCAAGATAACCCTCCACGCCGGCAAGAACATCATCCGCGGCGCCGTAATCAACGGCCCCGGCATGAGCGACTTCTGCCTCCGCTTCCTCGACCTGGACGGAAAACCCGTAACCGACCTCAAAGTCTCCAACGAATAAACGCCGACAATCATATGAAAATCAAGAATATGCTGATGGCGGCGACTGTCACTGCCGCTTTTTGCCTCTCTGCCTCCGCGCAGATAACCGGTGACATCTACATCCACGACCCGTCAACCATAGTCAAGTGTGACGGAAAGTACTATACCTTCGGCACTGGTGGCGGAGGAATATGGTCAGAGGACGGCTACACCTGGCACTCAGGAGCCGTACGCCCAGGCGGCGGAGTGGCTCCGGACGTCATCAAGATCGGAGACCGTTACCTCATCTCCTATTCATCAGGATTCCCCGGAACCGAAGGCCTGACCAAGGGCAACATCATCAACATGTGGAACAAGACCCTCGACCCGCAGTCCAAGGACTTCGCCTTCTCCAAGGCGATGCTGGTGGGCTGGGCAGGCGCCGATGACGACTGCTGGGCTATAGACCCCGCCTTCCTGCTCGGTCCGGACGGAAGGCTCTGGTGTACCTACGGAACCTATTTCGGAGCTATCAGAATCATCGAGCTCGACCCGGAGACCGGTGACCGCAAGCCGGGAAACAAGCCGGTGGACGTGGCAATAGACTGCGAGGCGACAGCAATGATGTACAGGAACGGCTGGTACTACCTGCTCGCAACCCACGGCACCTGCTGCGACGGCACCAACTCCACCTACAACATAGTGGTCGGCAGGTCCAGGAACCCCCAGGGACCATATCTGGACAACATAGGA
Organism: Bacteroidales bacterium; assembly: GCA_016295455.1. GTDB lineage: Bacteria > Bacteroidota > Bacteroidia > Bacteroidales > UBA932 > Cryptobacteroides. The sequence continues at coordinate 4,680 of JAEDLE010000061.1, read as the reverse complement.
CGCGACATGCTCGAGGGCGGCGGAAAGATGGTGCTCTCGGCAGGCAACAGGGTGACCGGTCCGGGACACTTCGGACAGACCATCGAGGCTGAAGGCTGCGAGAAGATGAGCTGCCACTTCGAGGCCGACTATGACAGGAGCGGACGCTTCGTGCTCGGAATACTCCCTCTCCTATGGAAGAACGACTGGCCTGTGGCCGGCGATCCGTTCAAGGAAGGCACTTTCGAAATCGAGTCACAGAGAAGGGGTTATGCCCTTGAACTCACCGTGGACTTCATCAGGTCCGCAGGCGGCATGTTCGGATTCGGAAGACAGGGCGGAGACAACGTCGTGCTTGAGAACCAGAAGCTTGAAGACGTGATCGGCGGCTGGCCTGAAGGCAACATCGAAGTACGCTGCAGCGACTACATGTTCCGTCCTCACCAGAGATGGACAGTCACGGCAGTTCCCGAATATGGCGGATATCTCGGACAGCCATATTACAAGATCACCATAGAAGGCACAGACAGGGCCCTCGCTGCCGCTGAGGACGACGAACTCACCACGGTTCCGGCCTTCACAGGCGCGTCTGAGCAGCTCTGGAGGATAGACCAGCTCGTGGACGGAACCTTCCGCATCATGCCGAAGTCCGCCCCTGGACACGAGGGTGAGGAATACGTTCTCAAGACCACCGGCGACAGCACCGTAGCCCTCGGCAGGTACGACTTCAACGACGACAACTGCAAGTGGGATTTCAGGGACAGATAATCAAAAAACCATATTCAAATGAAAGGAAAGACAGCATTGTATCTGGCCGCAGCCCTGATGGTACTGGGAGCGTGCGGTAAGCCCGGCCTGAAGGAGCCTTGGGACAAGGGCGGTTTCGAGACCGGAGAGTACCGCAACGTGTTCGTGGAAGTGGGCCACTCCCCTGCCGAAGTTGAGCAGAAGCTCGAGGAAGTGTTCCAGGAAGTGTTTTTCGGACCTGACCGCTGCTATTTCGAGGTAGGCGACTCGCTCGGATACATGTCCGACGTCAAGAACTATGACGTCCGAACCGAAGGCCAGTCCTACGGCATGATGATAGCCGTACAGCTGGACAGGAAGGACATCTTCGACCGCATATGGAGATGGACCAAGAAGTATATGCAGCACCAGGACGGCCCTATGGAGGGTTATTTCAGGTGGAGCCTTGCAACCGACGGCACACCTAAGGCCCAGGGTCCGGCTTCCGACGGCGAACTGTATTTCGTAACCTCCCTGATATTCGCCTCCAACCGCTGGGGCAACGACGGCGAGATCAACTACCTGGCCGAGGCACAGCACATACTCGACTGCGCCTGGGAGAAGGACGGAACCGACGGAGTGCAGCATTTCATAAACAAGGAGAACCACCTCATCAACTTCACCCCTGAAGGAAGAGGAGTCAGCTACACGGACCCGTCCTACCACCTCGCTTCATTCTATGAGGTATGGGCACGCTGGGCATATGACGGACGCGCCGACTTCTACCGCGAGTGCGCGAAAGCCAGCCGGGAATATCTCCATGCCGCCATCAACCCCGAAACAGGCCTCAACCCTGACTACAGCAACTTCGACGGCTCCGAGATGAGCTTCTTCGGCAGGAGGATGCCGGGAGCATTCCGCTACGACTCATGGAGAGTGCCGATGAACATCGCCCTCGACTACTCCTGGTCCTGCGTTGACAAGGAATGGCAGAACAACTATGCCGACACCATCCAGTCCTTCTTCTACAGCAAGGGCATAGACGATTTCGTGGACCAGTACAACGTGGACGGCACCGAGCCTGAGTTCGTGATGACCGCAGGACAGGGCGAGCTCAGCGCACACGCCCTCCGCCACTCCGTGGGCCTCGTGTCCACCCTTGCGGCAGTCTCCCTGGCTTCAGGAAACGAGCACGCCGAAGAATTCGTGGACCGTCTCTGGAACAGCGAGAACAAGCCGTATGAGGACGGATATTTCGACTGCTACTATGACGGACTGCTCAGGCTCTTCGCATTCATGCACCTGAGCGGAAACTACCGCGTCATCGCCCCTGCAGAATAAGAGACCTCTCTATTCTGCAAACGGAGCATTTCAGCCCTTTTGACTGTCCGCACTGCCGGCCTCTGCGTGTTTTGAGGCCGGCAGCGCGTCGGTCAAGGGATGATCCTGGTGCGGGTAATGGTGTGAAGCACTCTCCCCTCGGCGTCAATCATCCGCAATTCAAGCGTCTGACTGTCAGCCGAAAGAACGGAAAAGCCGCTGTGTCCGTCCCTGAATACCATCCCCGGGATATCGGGGATGTCGGGTCTCGAGAAGGATGCGGAGGAGTTCACGACATAGTCGATGTCACTCCCATCCGCGCGTATATGCTGGAAATTGTGGACGTGACCGGCGACGTACATGTCCACCCGGTGACGGCGGAGCACAGGATCGAGTCTGGCCTGCAGGTCAGTCCTTTCCTCTTCATCCTTTGAAGTACCCGCATAGATGGGATGATGGCCGACCACCACAACCCAGTCTTCCCGGGCTTCCTCAAGCTGCCGTTCAAGCCAGCGGAGCTGACGGCTGATATTCTGGCGGTGAGCATCGGGGTATTTGAGTGACTCCTCGCGGTATTTGTCTATCATAGGGGTGGTATCCAGAAAGATGACACGTATGCTCGTGCCTTCATCCTCGAAAGAGATGCTGTAGTAACGGTCCGGCATCTCCCAGCGGCGGCTCACGTCAGCATATTCAAGAACCGCGTCGGTATTTCCGCGGTATTCGTGGTTTCCAAGCACGGGATGCCAGGGAATCATCAGGTCCGGATGGCTGTAAACCAGTTCGAAATTTGTCATCCAGAGCGGGTCGCCGGTGCTCCTGATACCCTCGAAATGATGCACATCACCGATTGCGATGACGGCCTCAGGATCGATCTCGCCCGCAAGATTGCCCATCAATTCAGCTATGGGCTTCTGGTCATAATAGCCATTGCGGCCGAGGTCGTTCGCCAGATACAGATTCAGCCTGTCCCCGGCGAAACCGTAGTCCTGGTCCTGAGCTGCCGCCATCCAGCAGGACAGCGACAGCAAGAGTGAAATGAATAAACCTTGAATCTTCATATTCCCGATGATCATTTTCCGAATGCGCCGCAGTATGGTTTCAGGGCAGGTGAAAGATAGGTCTCAGAACCGACCGTAAGGCCATTGACAGCGAAATATGGCTCCACCGATGCGGCTGTGGAGACAAGTGCAGGGGATCCTTCCTTCAGATGGAAATCCCATGACGCGTCATATACATATTCAGTAAGAGAGACTGAGTTGATGTCGAAGTTGACGAAGAGAGGATCCTTTCCGTCCGCCTCGACAGCCAGAGTGCTGTGCAGATCGACCTCCGGGTTGTAACTTGAATGATCGTAATTGTAGCCCTGCCATGCGAACGCCACTCCGCTTTCCTCATCGAATACTATGGAAGACTTCTGGCTGCCTGACGCATAGTAGTTGTAATCGATCACCGAGTCATCGTCATATCCCTTCTCAGGGTCGTCAGGGCTCGTGTACTTAGGGGTCATCGCGCGGAACTTGCAGTTGACCATCAGGTTGTTGACCACCGTCACGAGAGCGTTCTTCTCAACATATATGCTGCCTCCCTTCTCTCCGTCACGGCGCCATCCTGCATTGATGACGGTATTGTTGTAGGCCGCGACCTTCGCCTGATGCCTCTCGACGCTCTGGCCCGAGCTGGAGAGCTTGAGTCCGTTCGTGTTCGGGCTGAACATTATGTTCCCGGCCACATCCACCACCGAACCGGCCTTCACGTTCACAGCCTCCGCACCGTCATATCCATTCGCCGCGAAAGTGTTTCCGGATATGATGACGTTGCCTCCTATGACATAGATACCGTCGGACCAGCCATTGCGTATCACATTATCAGTGATGACATAACGGCCGTCCATCCTGGTCAGCGTGATCTGCGGATACGCGTCGTCGCCGGCAGTGTATATGCCGTTGGTCGCAGCCGGGGAGCCTTCTATCACCTGCCCGCCGGTATATTCGATGATGGCGTGGCTGATGAGCATTTCCTCACAGCTTTCGGTAGCGACGATTCCGCCCCACATGGCATCCTCGTTGAATATGTTGGAATCCTTGCGCAGTTCCTCGGCCACGGAGAAGAGCACCGGCTTTTCAGCACTGCCCTTGACATAGAGCTTTCCGTTGACGGTGAACTCGATAGGGGCATGGTTCGCGCCCGCACCTTTCTCACTGAAGATCACCTGCACGCCTTCCTCAATGGTAAGAGACTGTCCTTCAGGAACATTGACATGATCGGTCACCTCTATCACGGAACCGGACTCCCACACACCCTGCACCTTGCCGGATATGCTTACAGGTTCCTTTCCGGATTCACCGGAATCGTCGATGTTCTTTGCGCAGGAAACTGCGGCGACGGCCAGCAGCGCTGCGGCCAGAATTGTAGTGATTCTTTTCATCTTGAATGAACTTTATGTTGGTATTGTCGTTTGTATTCCTGTTTTCTAGAGTTTGAACCTGAGTCCTATGACCACGCTCTGGCCGTGCCGTTCACGCCTCTCGACCAGGTCACCGTGCACCCTTTCCGAATCCACGCCGTCAGTGTGAGGGCTGCTGTTGACAAAACGTAGTACAGGAGTGTCGAGCAGATTCGAAGCCTTGGCGAATATGCACAGCCCGTTGCGGA
>JAEDLE010000019.1 GCA_016295455.1 Bacteroidales bacterium | reverse complement strand
CAGGAAAAGGAGCACTATCCCGTATATGCTTGCCGGAACCGGCAGCGGGATGAAGTGGTGAAGCACTTCTCCGATGAAGGCGAACACCATAATCACGAGGAACTGGAATATGTATTTCATCTTGCACACTACAGGGGAATTGAAGCCAATTCCCGATAACCGCCACAAATTTAGCGGAAAAATCACTTGGGCGGTTCGTCAAAACCGTTAAAGTTGAACTCAGGAGATGAGACATCGGACGCAGACAAAAATGCGGATGAGCGCAAGTCATTCGACTTATGCTCATCCGCCGTACCGGTCAAAGGCCGCCCGGCGTCAAGGCGTGCACGGCCTTGAAGTCATTATGGTCTGATAGGAGCGCCCATCTCCGAAGCCTCAGCATCATTCCCGTCAAGCTTGAAGAGCATGAATGAAGGGTTCGCTTCGGTGCAAGGAGTCCACTCGCCAGGCTGAGGGCCGTTAGGGTCGCTGTACTTCGCGAAGTTGGTCCATGCAGTGAGCATCTTTTCTGAAAGATCCCAGTCACCTTTGGTCCAAGGCCTCCAGCAATGCTGCAGGGACTTGAACACATACCACAGGTCAGATGAGTGGAATGCGCCCTTGAGACGTGCGGTAACCTGAGGATGTGAGCCGTCATCAGGAAGAGGACGCGCAAACTCGTAGGCATATGCCTTTGAGCCGAGTTTCTCACGGTTTGCGCAGAATGCCGCGATGCCGCCAGCCATGTCACCCATGTCGTTGAGGGTGTAGCCTATCATATAAGGCACGTCCGCGAGGGTGCCTGAAAGGGCTGCGTCGTCAAAGCTCTTGGTGCATACGTAGCCTTCAACTATAGGAGACCCGGTCACAGGAGCGTAGGTCTTGTTGACTGCGTTGTAGAAGTTGCCTACGGTGTAGAGCATCTCGGTGGAAGCCTTCCTCATCTTCTGGAGATTGTCGAAGCCTGCCCAGTCCATCACCTTCTTGACGCCTGCCTCAGCCTCCTGGAGGTTGGCAGGAGCAAAACGCATGCGTCCGGCAGGAGCGGCCTGTGTTTCAGGAGATGGGACGGTGATGCCGCCGGCGCTCATTATGATCGCCTTGTGGAAGAGGCCTCTTGCAAGAGGAGACTCGCAGAGGGTCTTGACACTGCCGCCGCCGGCGCTCTGTCCGAAGATCATCACGTTGTCAGGGTCACCGCCGAACTGCTCGATATTCTTCCTGATCCACTTGAGGGACTCGATCTGGTCGAGGATACCGTAGTTGCCGGAAACGCCCTCCGGGCTCTCGGCTGAAAGCTCCGGATGGGTAAGGAAGCCGAACACTCCGAGACGGTAGTTGATGGAAACGAGGATCACGCCCTTGCTTGCCCAGGCCTGCGCGTCGAACTCAGGCTCGGAACCCCAGCCTTCGCGGTAACCGCCGCCGTGAATCCAGAGAGCCACAGGGAGCTTGGCGTCTGTCTTGCCCGGAGCAGGAGTCCAGACGTTGAGGTAGAGACAGTCTTCACTGTAAGGGGACTCGGCTCCATAGCCCCACTCGGTGGTGTAGCCGCCCTCATAGTGAACCGCCTGGTAGCCGGGATGTCCGAACCTGTCGCAGACCTTCACTCCCTCCCAAGGAATCACAGGCTGAGGTGCCTTCCACCTGAGTTCGTTAATCGGAGGTGCCGCATACGGGATGCCACGGTAAACGTACACACCTTCACTCTCCGTAAGTACGCCCTGAATCTTTCCGCCTTCAATGGTGAGGACCGGATTCTCAGGTGCAGAATTGCAGCCTACGAACGCCGCCAGCGCGAGGACTGCCGCCAATACCTTTTTCATACTCTGTTATGTTTGGTTTGTTAATGGTTGCTCAACCCGAAAGGGGGACGCGGCATGGGCCGGGGCCTTCCTTATTTCCGGACCTATGCCGCACAGTTCCCCGAATCCTTGTCAAATATGGCCAATTCCCTCTTCAGGATATGTCACATATCCGTCATATTGTTTCAAAAACGCGAAGTAAGCATATTGCAGATTGTTTTTTTATCACTACATTTGCGGCGATGGAAATACTCAGGTTGTTGGAGGAATTCCAGGTAAATATTTTATTATTGATCTGCACTTCAATGTGCAGTTTTTCAAGAAACGGTCAATAAGAGTAGTAAAAGTAAATATTTGCTATATAGACTCTGACAATCTGCTGGGTATGCCGACGCGTACAGGCAGTGACTTAAACGCTTGTGCCGATGAATCAGAACAAGGCCCCGATCTACGAGGCGCTAGAAGAATTCAGGAAGAACAGGATCGTGCCGTTTGACGTCCCAGGACATAAGAGAGGACGCGGCAATCCCGAACTGGTCAGACTTTTCGGAAAGCAGTGTGTCGAACTGGACGTCAATTCGATGAAGCCGCTCGACAATCTCTGCCATCCCACCTCGGTCATTAAGGAAGCCGAAGAACTTGCGGCTGAAGCCTTCAAGGCCAGCCACGCATTCCTCATGGTCGGGGGAACCACTTCCTCCGTCCAGTCCATGGTGCTCACAGCCTGCAAGAAAGGCGAAAAGATCATACTCCCGCGCAATGTCCACCGCAGCGTCATAAACGCCCTGGTAATCAACGGAGCCACTCCGATATATGTCAACCCGGACGTGGACAAGAGGCTGGGCATAGCGCTCGGAATGAAGATATCCCAGGTCGAGAAGGCCATAGAGGAGAATCCGGATGCCGTCGCGATACTCGTGAACAACCCGACCTACTACGGCATATGCTCGAACCTCAAGAAGATAGTCGAGCTGGCGCATATGCACAACATGCTGGTGCTGGTGGACGAGGCTCACGGCACCCATTTCTATTTCGGTGAGAATATGCCCATGACGGCCATGGCCGCGGGCGCCGACATGTCTTCAATCAGCATGCACAAGTCGGGAGGAAGCCTGACCCAGAGCTCTTTCCTGCTGACCGGCCCGAACATCAGCCCGGGTTACGTCCGCCAGGTCATCAACCTCACCCAGACCACCAGCGCCTCCTACCTGCTGCTCGCCAGCCTGGACATATCCAGGCACAACCTGGCCATCCACGGCAAGGAGTCCTTCAACCAGGTGAACGCCATCGCCCAGTATGCCCGTCAGGAAATCAACAAGATAGGCGGTTATTACGCATATGGCAAGGAACTCATCAACGGGGACAGCATATTCGACTTCGACACCACCAAACTCACGGTCTATACCCTTGACATCGGCCTCGCGGGCATCGAGGTATATGACCTCCTGAGGGATGAATATGACATCCAGGTCGAGCTGGGAGACATAGGCAACATATTGGCTTACATATCTATAGGCGACAGGATGAGGGAGGTCGAACGCCTTGTCAGCGCACTCTACGACATCAGCCGCAGGTACCGCAAGGACAGGAGCGGCATGTTCGACCACGAGTACATCAACCCGTCCGTCGTGATGACCCCGCAGGAGGCGTTCTATGCGGCGAAGGAGGAGATGATACCGATAAGGGAGACCAACGGAAGGGTCTGCACCGAGTTCGTGATGTGCTATCCTCCGGGCATCCCTATCCTCGCCCCGGGCGAGCGCATCACCCAGGAAATAATTGACTACATCCTCTACGCAAAGGAAAAGGGCTGCCAGATCACCGGCCCCGAGGATGAAAAGATAGAAAGACTCAACGTGATCAGGGAACAGACCATCTACTAGGCATATGGCAATGGATTACTGGTTCTCCGAGCACCATACAGAGAACGTGAAGTTCTCCGTCAAGGTGGACAAGCACCTGTTCACCAACGAGACGGACCTCGGAAGGGTTGACATATTCGAATCGCCTGAATTCGGCAAGTTCCTTGCCGTGGACGGCTACATCATATTCACGGAGAAGGACGAGTTCATCTACGACGAGATGCTCAGCCACGTGCCCATGGCGGTGAACCCCAAGGCAAAGAGCGTGCTGGTCTTCGGTTCGGGAGACGGCGGCGTGGTGGAGGAGTTCCTCAAGTACGACACCATCGAGAGGATAGACCTGGTGGAGGTGAACGAGGGCGTGATCGAGGCCTGCCGGCTCTATTTCCCTGAGACTTCCGGCTGTCTGGACGACCCGAGGGTCACCACCTACACTGAGAACGCGCTGCGCTTCATCAGGCACATTGACAGGGAATACGACATAATTGTGGTCGATTCGGCGGGCTTCTACGGTCCGGGCGAGAGTCTTCTCACCAGGGAGTTCTACGGCAGCTGCTTCAAGGCCCTCAGCGACGACGGAATAATGGTGAACCAGCACCAGAGCCCGTTCTATGACGATGACAGGCTGGAGACCCAGAGGGCGCACAAGCGCATCGTGGACATCTTCCCCATCAGCAAGATATACCAGGCGCACATCCCTACCTATCCTTCGGGCTACTGGCTCTTCGGCTTCGCCTCAAAGAAATATCACCCGACCGACGACCTCAAGGCCGAGGAATGGAACAGGCTGGGGATCAGGACAGACTATTACACCACCAGACTTCACAGGGGCTGCTTCGCCCTGCCGGCATATGTGGAACGTATGCTCAAGGAAGTCGAAGATTCGGAATGAAGCATATGCTCGAAAGGAACATAGAGAATTTCATCGGCTGCGATGCCGCATATGACGACGCGTCCATAGTGCTTTTCGGGGCGCCTTACGACTCCACGACCTCCTACAGGCCGGGAACCCGTTTCGGGAGCCGCGCCATCAGGAGCGAGTCCTTCGGACTTGAGACCTACAGCCCGTACCAGGACAGGGACCTCTGTGACATGAAGGTGTTCGACAGCGGGGACCTGGAACTGAGCATGGGCAGCAGCGCCATCACGCTGGGCCTGATTGCTGAGCGTTGCGCCACCATACTGGACGACGGAAAACTGCCTTTCATGATAGGCGGGGAGCATCTGGTCACGCTCGGGGCCTTCCGTGAGGTTTTCAGGAGATATCCCGACGTGCACGTGATACATTTCGACGCCCACACCGACCTCAGGGACGAGTACCTCGGGGTGGAGCTGTCACATGCCTGCGTCATCAGGCGCTGCCATGACCTGACCGGAGACGGACGCATACACCAGTTCGGCATCAGGTCCGGGGACAGGAGCGAGTTCAGATGGGCTGACGAAGGCCACACCGAGCTTCACAGGTTCGATTTCAGCGGCCTGAAGGAGTGCGTCGCAGCAATCGGGGACAGTCCGGTGTACTTCACCATAGACCTGGACGTGCTGGACCCTTCCATATTCCCGGGCACGGGTACCCCCGAAGCCGGAGGAGTGGGCTTCAGGGAGCTGCTCGACGCCATATTCACGGTGTGCGGAAGCTGCCGCATCGTGGGCTGCGACGTGAACGAGCTCTGTCCGCCGTATGACCAGAGCGGGGTGTCGACCGCGGTGGCGTGCAAGGTGGTAAGGGAGTTCCTGCTCTCTCTCGGAAATACAGAACATTGACATACAACAATATAACAAGATACAAGCGAATGGGAAAAGTACTAGTAATTGGCTGCGGTGGTGTCGCAGGCGTCGCTATCCAGAAGTGCGCGCAGAATGACACCGTTTTTGACGAGATCTGCATTGCGAGCCGTACGGTGAGCAAGTGCGAGGCTCTGAAGTCCAAGCTCGAGGGCAAGACTTCGGCCAGAATCACCACAGCTCAGGTGGATGCCGACAAGGTCGACCAGCTTGTCGCTCTCATCGGCGAGGTAAAGCCGGACATCGTGCTGAACCTTGCCCTGCCTTATCAGGACCTGACCATAATGGAAGCTTGCCTGGCCACAGGCGTGGATTATGTGGACACCGCCAACTATGAGGCGGAGGACACCGAAGACCCTGAGTGGAAGGCAGCTTACGAGAAGCGCTGCAGGGAGAAGGGCTTCACCGCCTATTTCGACTATTCATACCAGTGGGCATATGATGCCAAGTTCAAGGAGAAGGGCCTGACCGCACTGCTCGGCACGGGATTCGATCCGGGCGTCACCAGCGTGTTCTCGGCATATGCGCTCAAGCACTACTTCGACGAAATCCACACCATCGACATACTCGACTGCAACGGCGGCGACCACGGATATCCTTTCGCAACCAACTTCAACCCTGAAATCAACCTCAGGGAGGTTTCGGCGAACGGTTCCTACTGGGAGAACGGCCATTGGGTGGAGACCAAGCCAATGGAGATAAAGAGGGAATATGACTTCGAGCAGGTGGGCAGGAAGGATATGTATCTCCTTCACCACGAGGAGATCGAGTCCCTGGCGAAGAACATCCCGGGAGTGAAGAGGATACGCTTCTTCATGACCTTCGGACAGAGCTACCTGACCCATATGAAGTGTCTCGAGAACGTGGGCATGCTCAGGACCGACCCTGTTATGTTCAACGGACAGGAAATCGTGCCTATCCAGTTCCTCAAGGCCCTGCTTCCTGACCCGGCGTCCCTGGGTCCGCGCACCGTGGGCAAGACCAACATCGGCTGCATATTCACGGGCATCAAGGACGGCAAGGAGCGCAGCATCAAGATATACAATGTCTGCGACCATCAGGAGTGCTACAGGGAGGTCGGCTCCCAGGCAATTTCCTACACCACCGGAGTGCCTGCAATGATAGGCACCATGATGGTGATGCAGGGCATATGGAAGAAGCCTGGCGTCTTCAACCTGGAGGACTTCGACCCGGATCCGTATATGGAAGCCCTGAACAAGTGGGGCCTGCCTTGGCAGGTGGACGAGAATCCTGTACTTGTGGACTAGAATGACTGAAAAAGAACTGCACACTCCGTGCTATATTATTGATGTGGAGCGCCTTGAGTCCAATCTCAAGACGCTCTCTGCGTTGTCCCGGAGAACGGGCTGCCATATACTCCTCGCGCAGAAGGCTTTCAGCTGCTATGCAGTCTATCCGCTGGTGGCGTCTTACCTGCAGGGGGCAACGGCAAGCGGACTGTACGAGGCAAGACTGGGCCGTGAGCATATGCCGGGGAAGGAGAACCACGTGTTCTCCCCTGCTTTCCGGGAGGATGAAATCGATGAGATAATCGGGCTCTGCGACCATATGGTGTTCAATTCGCCGAGGCAGCTGGGGCTATACGGCCCGAGGGCCAAGGCGGCGGGCCTGACCGTGGGCCTGAGGGTGAATCCGGAATTATCCACCCAGGACCACGCCATCTATGACCCCTGCTCCGAGGGGAGCAGGCTGGGCACGACCGCAGCTGAGCTGGACGAGGCCGTCGCAAGGGATCCGGGTCTGGCCGAATTGATTGACGGACTGCATTTCCACACTCTCTGCGAGCAGGATTCGGATGCCCTGGAAGTCACTTTGGACGCATTCGAGGCCAAGTTCGGACACTGGCTCGACAGGGTCAGCTGGGTGAACTTCGGCGGAGGTCACCATATCACCAGGGAGGGATATGACATCCCGAGACTCGAAAGATGCATCGCAAGGATGAGGGGGAGAGGACTGGAGGTGTATCTCGAGCCGGGCGAGGCCGTGGCTCTGAATGCAGGATGGCTTTTCACCAAGGTGCTGGAAATACAGCCGCGGCTCAGGTATGAGGACGGGATCCCATACCGCTGCGCCATTCTTGACTGCTCAGCGGCCTGCCATATGCCGGATGTGCTGGAGATGCCTTACAGGCCGCCGCTCGTGGGCGGTGGAGAACTCGGGGAAAAGGCTTTCAGCTACAGGTTCGGCGGACCGACCTGCCTTGCGGGGGATGTGGTCGGGAACTATTCCTTTGATGAGGAACTCACTGAAGGACAAACCCTTGTCTTCGGGGACATGGCCATATACTCGATGGTCAAGAACAATACTTTCAACGGCATGCCCCTCCCTGCCATATACCTGAAGGAGAAGGGGGAATACAGGCTCTGGAAGTCCTTCGGCTATGATGATTTCAAGGCGAGGGTCTGATCGCGGGTGAACTGCAGGGGGCGCTCCCGGGAGCTCAGGCCTTCCCGCAGATTTTCCTCACCCCTCCAGCGTCGCCGCCTATCCATACAAGGTCACCGGAACGGAAGACGAAGTCCGCAGACGGATTCGTGACTACTCCGTCTTCGGTGACTATGCTTATGACCATGCACCTTGACGAGCGCAGGTCCAGGTCGCGCAGGCTGCGCCCCGTCATCGGGGAATCCCCATCCAGCATAACGTTTTCCAGAACGAAATAGCTGCGCGCTCCTGTCGGAGCCTCGGAATGCTCTTCCATATATCTGCTGAAGGCTTCTGTCTGCGAAGAGGTGCCCACTGCGACAAGCAGGTCGTAAGGATAGACCGCCTCGTCTCCGGATGGTATGAATATGTCCCTCTCCCCTCTCGTTATCTTGACTATGTTGACGCCGGTGAGCTCCCTGAACGGCTGCTGCGCAAGGGTTTTTCCTATCAGGGGATAGTCCGGGCTGACCTCGGCCACCGCCAGCTTGACGTCATATGCCGACATCTTTTCCTGAAGGGACATGGTCACAGGAGTCTTCTGCCTCTGCAGGTCTTCCTTCTGGGTGTAATTGCTCAGGAAACGCTTTTCCAGGCGTATGAAATAGTGGTAGGAGAAGCGTATGAAGATGAAGAACAGGGCTATGCAGGAGATCATGACCAGCAGGGAGGTGAGCGGAGTCATATTGAAGTTGGATGCCAGTACGGTGAATATGCCTACCACTGCAATTCCGAGCTTGACCAGGCTCACGCCCAGAAGGAGCCAGACATTCGAGTGGTTCTTGTGCAGCAGCCTGCGCGCCTTGGAGTTGAGGGCTGAATTCTCCGACACCATAATCACCAGGAATGGGCACATCAGGGCGATGGTGACTCCGGCCTTTACGTAAGGCAGCAGGCCTGCGGACATTGACGGGAATATGGTGCCGAGCAGTCCCGGCAGGAAGCGCGCGGAGCCTATGAAAACGGCAGCCACCAGCACTCCGTAAAGCAGCACCCTCAGCAGCTGGGCCTTGATATAGTCGAGCCAGTCCTTTCTCTCCCCTTCGCTGCGGCGGGAGCTGTCAGCCCTGGTGTCGAGCCTGTCTATGACTTTCTCCGGCAGCACGGTCCTGAGCCAGCGGGCAAAGTCCGGGGCGGCCTTTATCATATACGGTGTGGCGAAGACGGTTATGACCGATACGGCAATTATCACCGGGTATATGAAGTCACGAAGCACGCCCAGGGACATGCCCAGGGTTGCGAGTATGAAGGCGAATTCACCCACCTGGGCGACGCTGAAGCCGCAGATCACCGAGCGTTCGATGCCGTTGCCCGCAAGCAGGGCTCCGGATGCGGCGAAGAAGGAGGTTCCGGTGAGCACGGCCAGGGTGATTGCCAGCACCATACCCCAGTGCTCCGCTATGACGCCGGGATCAAGCATCATTCCGACCGAAACGAAGAATATGGCGCCGAACAGGGTCTTGAGGCCTGAAACCAGCTGCATTATCCTCTCGTTCTCGACAGTCTCGGACAGTATCGAACCCATCACGAATGCCCCCAGCGCGGATGAGAAGCCCACGGCGGTCGCCAGGGCCACCATCGCAAAGCAAAGGCCTATGCTGATCACCAGCAGTATCTCGTCGTTGAGATAGCTGCGCGCCCATTGGAGCAGGCTCGGAATCAGGTATATGCCGACGAGGAACCAAAGCACCAGGAAGAAGGCAAGGCGCACCACGCCCATTATGGCCGCTCCGCCCGAGAACCCGTGGGATATGGCAACGGTGGGCAGCAGGACGAGCATCACTATGGATATGAGGTCCTGCACTACCAGGGCCCCGAATATGGCCGGAGTCTGCGGCTCGTTCTTGAGCCCCATGTCGTCATATGCCTTGACTACTATTGCCGTGGATGAGACCGAGAGCATGCATCCGAGAAAGAGGCTTTCCAGTGTGGAAAGGCCTATGGCCTGGCCAAGGAGTATGCCTGAGGCCATCATGCCAAGGAACTGCGTGGCGCTCATCGAGACCGCCGAGCTCCCGACCTTGAGGAGACGCTTGAAGCTGAATTCCAGGCCGACGCCGAAGAGGAGGAAGATGATGCCTATCTCCGACCACTGGCTGACCGTTTCGGTACCGGTTATTCCGGGAAAGAACTCCACGTGTGGGCCCACCAGGAATCCGGCTATGATATAGCCCAGTACCGGAGGCTGCTTGAGAGCCTTGGAAAGGAGGGTGAATACTCCTGCCGCTATGAGTATGACGGCCAGGTCGTGTACCAGATTCAGTTCTTCAGTCATCGGATCGGAAGGTTTGGGGACGGACCGCCATATGCCAGTAATGGGGTCGCCATATTCCAAATATAAGGAAAAAAAGAAAGAGGACGGCCTGAAAGTCAAAAGACTTCGGCCGTCCCCTGTCAGAAACCGTATCTGAACTTCAGGCTAGAAGCTCCACTTTGCGCTGAAGAGCATTGACCAGGTTGAGCTCAGGCTGTTGTAGTTCTTCCATACAGGTGCGGTGAAGTTGTATACACCTTTCTTGTATGAAAGGATGGAGTTGCTGCTGAGAACCTTGTTGACACCCCAGTTGCTGTTGAGGAGGTTGCCCACGTTGTTGATGTCTGCTGAGAGCTCGAGAGTGTGCTTCTTTCCGCAGATGTCAAAGTAGAAGTCCTGTGCCACCCTCAGGTTGATCCTGTTGATGAACGGAGCCGCGATGGCGCCTCTCCTCATGTACTCGCCCCTGTGGTTGCTGAGGTACTTGTCGGATGAAAGGAACTCGGAATATGCCGCCTTGTTCTCGACAGAAGTGAAGGTCATTGCCGCCAGTTCAGCCTGGGTAGGGATGTAGATGGTCTGGGAAGCCGAACCCGCTCCGCTGACATTGTTCATCAGGTATGAGAACCTTGAGTATGAGTATGAGTTCAGGTAACCGATGTTGTAGCCCTCGTAGAATACTCCAAGCTTGGTGGCGAGTTTCTTTCCTTCCCTGATGGTATAGCTTGCGTTCGCAATCACACGGTGAGGAGCAACGAAGCTTGACTGTCCGAGCTCGTAGTAGTTGCAACCGTTCTTCGACTCGGTGCTTCCGAATGAATATACCTGGTCACCGGCACCGTCAGAAACGGTGAGGGAGTTGCTGTAGGTATATGCCGCCATGAGGTCGAGGCCCCAGTTGAAGGTCTTGCTGAGCTGTGCGGAAACTGAATAGTACCTTCCGTTCACGCCCTTGATGTTGTGGATGTAGTATCCGCCCATCGTTCCACCGGCGCTGTTCTTTATGCCTTCGCTGGTCCACAGCTCGCGTGCCTCAGGCTCACCCGGGAGCTTGACGGTTCCGGTCTTGGCATAGCCGAGAGAGTTGGCATATACCTCATTGAAGTTGTAGCTGTAGATACCCTCGACGGTAGCCTTGATTCCGCCAGGAAGGTTCGCGTCAACTGCAACCGAGGTCTTCCATGAAGTAGGCATCCTGAGGTCCTTTGCGATGAAGGTCGCTCCGGTAGGTGCTGCGAGGTCCTGCTTCTTGAAGCTGCTGCCTGCATAGATGGAGTTGATGATGTCGGTCCTGTTGCTGTTGAAATGTACAGGATCGTTGCCGGTGCTGAGGTTTGAGATGTACTGGTACTGGAGCACATTGGAGTTTCCGATTGCGGAAACGAGCCATACGTTAGGAATACGGCCGGTATAGAGGCCGGTACCGCCGCGTATGATGAGGTTGCGGTTCTTGAGCACATCCCAGTTGAAGCCTACCCTAGGAGAAACGGACACTGCCGGATTAGGAACGTCCGAGGTGCTGAGACCTGCGAATGACGAGTTCGGGTTGGCAGCCGCTATGGATGCGAAGTCCTTGTTCTCGTTGTCGGTAGGGATGGTGATGAGAGGAAGCTCGAAACGGATGCCGGCTGTAAGCTTGAAGTAGTCACTTATGGTCATCGCGTCCTGCAGATACCAGGAGAACTGGGTGTAGTCGAATGCCGGGAAGGTCTGCGAAGTAGGGTCGTCAAGGTTGGCGTGTGTGATCATAAATGCGACCGGAAGGGTCGATTTGCTAGGATTGAGCACGTCGTTCTTGAAAGTCTCCCATGAATCGTAGATGTACCAGCCAGCACCGCCCTGCATGAAGCCGTTGGTAGCCCTGTTCCACTCAGCCTGAATACCGGCGATGACGTTGTGGATGCCGATGTTCAAGGTAAGCTCGTCAGTTCCGATGAGGGTCTGCACGTCGCGGAGGTTGCCGTAGGTGAACGGATCCACACCGAAGGTGGTGAAGATGGCTGAAGTGTCGGAACCTGAGACCTCCTTGTTGCTGAGGATGTCGACGGTCGGGAACACATTACCCTCGAATGAGCGAGGCTCATCCTGGTGTGACCAGGTGAAACGGAGGAGGTTGTTGCCCCTGCCGTTGAAGAGACGGGAGTTGAGCTCGGCTGCTACGGAAGTGAAGTTCTGCTCCTGATAGTAACGGGCGCTCTCGAAGTACTGGGCATATACCGACTGACGGCCGGCAGAGTAGCGGTTGAATGCGATGTCGGTTCCGTCAGGTGCCTTGAACTTGTTGTTGGTGCCGCCTATAGGTGACATCGAAGAGGAAGGCGAGGTCGAGTAGTAGTTGTGGGTGTGGCTGAAACGTACGTTCAGCTTGTTGTTGTCGTTGATGTTCCAGTCGAGACGGGCGAGGAGCTTGTAGTCAGGGGTCTTGAGTGAATATCCCTGATAACGGCCCGGATTGTAGCCGAACTTCTCTGAAAGGAAATCCTTGATCTCGTCGAGCTCGGATGCGAGAGGACGGTTGTAGGTCACGTCGTTGCCCCACTTGTCGCTTGCCGAGGTACGTGCCATGCGGCTTGAACCCGGAGAGTTGTCGATGGTGTACTCCGCGTTCACGAAGAAGAAGAGCTTGTTCTTGATGATCGGACCGCCGACGGTGATGCCGGTGGTGTTGTCGAGTATCTCGCTATTGGAGATGCTCTCGCCCGCTACCTTGTCACCCCTGACCTTGTCGGAAGTGTAGTAGTTGTAGACAGAAGCGTGGAACTCGTTGGAACCGGACTTGGTCACAGCGTTGATCGCACCTCCGGTGAAGCCTGACTGGCGCACGTCGAACGGAGTCACGTTGACGGTGATCTGGTCGAGGGCGTCGAGGGAGATAGGAGTACCGCCCGCAGGAAGGTTCTGACCTATACCGAATGCGTTGTTGAACGCCGCACCGTCGACTGTCACTGAAGAACCGCGGTAGTTGCCGCCGCCCACAGCGAAACCTGAAGTGGTGGATGATGCCTGCGGTGTGAGTTTCATGATGTCGTTCATGCTGCGGCTCACGGTAGGCATGGAGGTTATTTTCTGCTGGCTGATGGCGGTTCCGACGCCTGAACGCTGGATGTTCATCTTTGAATCAACCGCATCGGCAGTGAACACTGCAGCCTCGAGACCGAGGGCCTCCTCCTGGAGGGTAAAGTCAAGCGCGGTGTCGGTGCCGAGTGCCGCGTTGAGGTCGGTGACGGTAACCTTGCGATAACCGAGCATTTCCACGGTGATGGAATAAGGGCCACCCGGGGTCACGCCGTCGAGACGGTAGAGTCCGTTCACGTCGGTGACTCCATAGTAAGTGGTTCCAGTCGGCACGTAGACCGCGATGACAGGAGCACCTGCAACGGCGCCGGCTTCGTCAGTCACCTTACCGCCGATGTTCGCGGTAGTGACCTGAGCGAAGGCAGAAAACGCACAAGTCAGTGCCATCATCACTGACAGCACAAATCTGATACTGCTTTTCATAAAAAACTGAACAATTTGGATTAACTTATGTCTGCAAATATAGCAATCCCAAATGAGTATGGCAAAGGGAATAACGTTTTATTTTCCCTGCAAAAAACGAATTCACAACATCTTAACCGTTTTGTAAGGTACGGAGGCCCGGGAAAGGCTACTTGCAGGACATAATGTCGAGTATCATGGTGTCGGTAGCCTGCATGCCCACAGAGCCGATACGCCCCAGATTGCGTATGGTCTTCTCTATGTCCTTCTCGATGATTCCGTCGTGTTCCGAGATACAGGTTCCCGAAAGCGCCAGCAGCGCCGACTGTACGGAGCAGGACACTCCGGAGGCAACCTTGAGCGCACATCCGACCTTGGCCCCGTCGCATACCATGCCTGTGATGTTGCCTATCATGTTCTTGATGGCCGAACAGACCTGCTCATATGAGCCCCCGCGGAGGTATACCAGCCCGCAGGATGATCCCGTGGAGGCTATGACGCAGCCGCAGAGGGCTGAAAGTTTGCCAAGGTATCCCTTTATGTGTATCGCAACCAGATGACTGAGCATCAGCGCCCTGGCCAGCCTGCAGTCATCCACCTGATATTTCTGTGCATATGCTATCACGGGCATCGTGACCGTGATGCCCTGGTTGCCGCTGCCGGAATTGCTCATTGCCGCCAGGGTGCATCCCGCCATCCTCGCGTCCGAAGCGGCCGCAGTCAGGCTCATCGCATAGCTCATGAACTCGTTCCCGAACACCTCCCTGTTCGCCGGATTGCCAATGGTCTTGCCTACCATCAGCCCGTAGCTGCCTTCAAGACCTTCCCTGGCCAGGGCCATATTCAGGGTGCGGGATTCGAGTATGAAGCTGATGTCGTCATATGACACGTTATTGACGAAATCGTATATCTCCTTGACTGTCAGATGATAATCCAGAGTGCTGCGTTCCCCATGGCCTGTAGCCGGATCTTCTTGCGGGCGGGTAAAGAGCACGTTGCTGTCCAGTACGGTCTCCACTATCCTGTCGTGGTCATCCATTATGACCGCATCGGCCTTGTGCCTGTTGCCGGGAAGGTCCTTGCCCGGACAGCAGCCGTCGTGGCTTGCCGCCTCGACGGTGGCCTTGACGTAGAGCTTCCTGTCGGTATCGGCCATCACTATGTCCACCGCCCCGTCAGCCACGAGTTCCTTGGCCCTGGCTATGGATGCCGGATCCAGGTCGTGGAGCACTTCCAGGGAATATTCGGACTTGCCGCAGACCGCTCCCAGCGCCGCAGCGATGTGCAGGCCGACCATACCGGTTCCGGGTATGCCAACGCCCATGCCGTTCTTTAGTATGTTGCCGCTGACTTCAACCCTGATCCTGAATCCGGTGCCGAGGCGCCACAGGTCCCCGTCGTACTTGGGGCAGCTGCCGCAGCAGTTGTTCCTGATCGTCTCCACTGCCTTTGCGACCGCCAGAGCCACAGCTATGGGTTCGGTGCAGCCCAGTGCGGGCTTGACTTCCTTGTGTACGAGTCCGATGATTTCAGCTTCCCTTTCTGTCATATGCCTTCCGGATTGTAGATTCGAATGCGGAAAATACTACATTTCAGAATCAAACGCAACAGAAAAGTGAGTTTTCGTCAAAACCTGCCGGGTTGTCATATACCGGAACCGTCCTCGTAGAGGGGTTGGAGCAGCGCGGATGTCTGGAGTATGCGTGAATGCGGAGGGACGTCGCGGGTGAGCCACACGTTTCCTCCGACGACGGTGTCGTGACCTATGCGGACACGTCCTAGTATGGAGGTGTTGGAATAGACGGTGACGTTGTCCTCGAGTATGGGATGGCGGGGGATGTCCATGGGACTTCCGTCAGGACTGTAGCGGAAGTTCTTGGCTCCCAGCGTGACACCCTGGTAGAGCATGACGTGGTTGCCTATGACCGAGGTGGCGCCGATGACTATGCCGGTTCCGTGATCGATGCTGAAGTACTCCCCTATGGTCGCCGCCGGATGGATGTCGATACCGGTCTCCGAATGGGCAAGTTCGGTGAGCACGCGTGGTATGACCGGCACTCCCAGCTTGTGGAGGGCATGGGCTACGCGGTAATGCATCATCACCTTGACCGCCGGATAGCAGAGGATTATCTCCTCGTGGCAGCTGGCCGCCGGGTCATTCTGCGCAACTGCCTCCACGTCGGTATGGAGAAGGCGGGATATCTCCGAGAGTTCGGAGGTGAAGGAGGCGCACAGTCCGTGCGCTTTCTCCTCCCCCATCACCCTTGAAAGCTGCTGCCCCAGGATTTCCACCGCCTGCGGTCCATCGTACGGGAAACAATCCGGGAAGACGAGGGACCTGAACGCCAGCATCATATTCTGCAGCTGTGCAACATCCGGAGCCATATTTATCTTCTTGTATATCATATGAATATGCCGGTAGAAAGATAGCGTTCGCCGGTATCCGGCAGGAGGGCGACTATGAGTTTTCCCTCATTTTCCGGACGGCGTGAGAGTTCCAGAGCCGCGTGGAATGCCGCGCCTGAGGATATGCCGACGAGTATGCCTCTGGAGGCGAGCATCCTGGCGCCTTCCATGGCCTGGTCATCCGTCACCGATGTCACTTCGTCGGCTACCGCCGCGTCGTAGTTGTCAGGCACGAAGCCCGCTCCTATGCCCTGTATACGGTGTTTTCCGGGATTACCGCCTTCGAGCACAGGGGAACCGGACGGTTCGACCGCCACCACCCTGACCGAAGGATTGTGTTTCTTGAGTGCCCTTCCGGTTCCGCTGAGCGTGCCTCCCGTGCCCACTCCGGCCACGAATATGCTGACCTCGCCCTCGGAATCAGCCCATATCTCCTCGCCTGTGCCGAATTCGTGGGCGGCAGGATTGGCAGGATTGGTGAACTGGCCGAGTATCACCGCGCCCGGGATGCTGTCCCTGAGTTCTTCCGCGCGGCGTATCGCACCTTTCATTCCTTCCGCGCCAGGGGTGAGTTCAAGCCTCGCCCCGAAGGCCTTGAGCAGGTTGCGCCGCTCGACGCTCATCGTGTCAGGCATGGTGAGTATGGCCTCGTAGCCCTTGGCGCGGGCAACCCAGGCGAGTCCGACTCCGGTGTTGCCGCTGGTAGGTTCTATGATGACGCCTCCGCTGCGGAGCAGGCCTTTCTTCTCGGCGTCCTCTATCATCGCGAGGGCCACCCTGTCCTTTACGCTTCCTCCCGGGTTGAAATATTCGAGCTTCAGGGCTATCCTGGCTTTCTGTCCGGGGAACTGACTGATTTCCACCATCGGCGTACGGCCGACAAGTTCGGTAAGTGAGCTGTGAATCATAACTGGTTTTGTTTTGCGGGGACTGCCCGGTGCGGACCTGCACAAAAAAAAGAAGCCCGCACACGGCAGACCTCTGTTTGACTTTGTTGTTCGCTTATATGCCAAGAGCCTACCGTTCGCTTTGCGGACGGCAACAACATACGTTATTTGACTGGTTCCTGTTCATATGGGGACAAATCTACGGTTTTTACGGAAAGATGCAAGCAATAAATGAAAAATTTTGAGGGCGGCCCCTGCAGACCGCCCCCGGAGATGTCCTACTCCATAAGTTTCTTGTACTTGAAAGGCTTCGGCTCCACATTTCCGAGCCTCATCTTCTTGTTCTCCTCGTATTCCTGGTAGTTGCCTTCGAAGAACACCACCTGTGAATCGCCCTCAAAAGCGAGTATATGGGTGGCGATCCTGTCGAGGAACCAGCGGTCGTGGCTTACTACCACAGCACAGCCCGCAAAGTTCTCAAGGCCTTCCTCAAGAGCACGGATGGTGTTGACGTCCACGTCGTTGGTAGGCTCGTCGAGGAGGAGCACATTGCCTTCATCCTTGAGGGTGAGGGCAAGGTGGAGCCTGTTCCTCTCACCTCCGGAGAGCACTCCGCAGAGTTTCTCCTGGTCTGCTCCGCTGAAGTTGAAGCGGGACACCCATGCCCTGGCGTTGATGTCCCTGTTGCCGAGTCTCACCCATTCTGAGTTGCCGGCTATGGTCTCATATACGCTCTTGTCAGGGTCTATGCTCTTGTGCTGCTGGTCAACATAGGCTATCTTGACTGTCTCTCCTATCGAGATTTCGCCGCTGTCCGGCTGTTCGATGCCCATGATGAGCCTGAAGAGCGTGGTCTTTCCGGCTCCGTTAGGACCTATGACTCCTACTATGCCGGCAGGCGGAAGCACGAAATCCAGGTTCTCGAAGAGGAGCTTGTCGCCATATGCCTTGCTGACTCCGTGGAATTCGATGACCTTGTTGCCCAGATGCGGGCCGTCAGGTATGTATATCTCGAGTTTGGCCTCCTTTTCGCGGGCGTCGACGGATGAGAGTTTCTCGTAGGCTCCGAGACGGGCCTTCTGCTTGGCCTGACGGGCCTTGGGTGCCATGCGCACCCATTCGAGCTCGCGTTCCAGGGTCTTGCGGCGCTTGCTCTCGGCTTTTTCCTCCTGAGCCAGCCTCCTGGTCTTCTGGTCGAGCCAGGAGCTGTAGTTTCCTTTCCAAGGTATGCCTTCGCCCCTGTCGAGTTCGAGTATCCAGCCCGCGACGTTGTCGAGGAAGTAGCGGTCGTGGGTTACGGCTATTACCGTGCCCTTGTACTGCCTCAGATGGGCCTCGAGCCACTGTATGCTCTCGGTATCGAGGTGGTTGGTAGGCTCGTCGAGCAGCAGCACGTCGGGCTGGCGGAGAAGCAGGCGGCAGAGCGCCACCCTTCGTCTCTCTCCTCCTGAGAGGTTTGCGACCTTGGCGTCAGCCGGAGGACACTGGAGTGCGTCCATGGCCCTTTCGAGCTTGGAGTCTATCTCCCATCCTCCTAGATGCTCTATCTTGTCGGCAAGTTCTCCCTGCCTCATTATCAGCCTGTTCATCTCGTCGTCATCCATGGGCTCCATGAACTTGGCGGAGATTTCGTTGTACTCGTTGAGCACATCCATCACTTCCTGGACTCCTTCCTGAACGACTTCCATCACGGTCTTTTCAGGATCCATCACCGGCTCCTGCTCGAGGTAGCCGACCGAATAGCCCGGTGCCCAGACCACTTCGCCCTGATATGATTTCTCGACGCCTGCGATTATCTTGAGCAGGGTCGATTTTCCGGAGCCGTTGAGACCGATGATGCCGATCTTCGCCCCGTAGAAGAAGGATAGGTAGATGTCCTTGAGGATGACTTTGTTGTTATTGGGAAGCACTTTCCCCACGCCGTTCATCGAGAAGATGATTTTTTCGTCTGCCATTTCTATGATCTGTTTTGTGATTATGCAGTCTTCAAACAATAACCTGAAGCAACTTGTCTTTGTCAGATTACCGTGCAAATTTAGCAATCTTCAAGAAATAATCCACATCAGGGACCGGCAGTGAACAGCGTCGGGCTTCAGGCGTAGAGGAAGCGCTTGATGCTGCCCTTCGGGGTCTTGGAGAACTGGCCGGAAACCAGCTCGTAGCCCGACACGGCGGCATATGCAGGTATCTTCCTGTTTAGGGTCGTGAGGTTGGTCTCCATCATCGTCGCAAGGGTTGCGGCGTCCAGGTCGTCGTTGGCGACGGCGTCCGAATCCGGGACTATCAGGGCTATGAAGCGGTTGCCCCTCTGTACGATGAGGGATTCGGAAACATAGGGCAGCTGATTGAGCACCAGCTCGATTTCCTCAGGGAATACGTTCTGCCCGTTTGTAGTGAGGAGCATGCTCTTGCATCTCCCGACCAGGAACAGATGCCCGTCACGGAGTATGCCCATGTCCCCCGTCCTGAACCATCCGTCAGGAGTGAACGCCCTGCTGTCCGCCTCAGGGTTACGGTAATATCCCCCGAACACCACCGGTCCCTGCACCTGGACCTCTCCGGGCACGTTCTGCGGATCCTCGGAGGCTATCCTCAGGTCTATGGTCCTGATGGGCTTGCCGCATTCCTTCTTGCGGTAGTCGCCATATTCACCGAGAGTTATGAGAGGTGCGCATTCGGTCATTCCGTATCCTGTCACCACCGGCACGTCTATGTCGATGAGCAGGGATTCGAGGGCTTCCGGGATGGCGGAACCTCCGGTGATGATGAGCTCGACGTTGTCACCGAGGGCGGACATGAATATGGTCCTGAGCGCCCTGGCAAAGGCCCTGTTCTCGGAAACCGCTGCCAGTCTGGCCTTTCCGCTGCGGCTGTTGACGAACTCTCCTATCAGTTCGTCCTTCATCTTGGTGAGCACCAGGGGAACCATCACCACGATGTGCGGATTGACGTTGCAGAGCGCCTCGGAGAGTATCTTCGGCACAGGCGGCATACAGAGCGGAACCACGTGCATACCCGTGCAGAGCGGGGTTATCAGGTCGAAAGTCAGTCCGAAGATATGCGCATACGGCAATATGCTCAGATAGCTGTCGCCCCTGTGGTATGGCAGAACTTCCGGAATGACATCCACGTTGGCGCTGAAATTCCGAACGGACAGCATCACGCCCTTGGGCGTTCCCGTCGATCCGGACGTATACATTATGCTGCAAATGTCATCCTCAGGCCTGTCATCATATGCAAGGCTTTCAAGGCCAAGGACACAGTCTGCAGACATCATTTCCGAATATGCGGACGCAAACTCCGGCGTAGAGTACAGCAGGGCCCCGCTGCGGGCATCGAGTATGGCGATGACCTGAGGCATATCCTCCGGGTTTATCTGGCGGAAGACCCTTTCCTCGGTGTAGAGTAAGCGGCTGCCGGAATGGTTCACCAGGTTGACCGTGTCCTGCGGCAATATGCCGTTTATCATCTGGCAGGGTACCTGCCCTCCGGTCACGGCCGCCATGAACACCACGCCCCAGTTTGCCGAAGCGGGGGCGTTGATGGCAATCCTGTCACCCTTGGCTATGCCTGCGGCCTCCCAGATGCGCTGGAGACGGAAAATGGAGGATGCGAGCTCCCCGTAGGTCATCGCATCCTCCCTATAGTCGTTGATTGCCGGCATCTGCCAGCATTCCTTTACTGATTTTTCGAATTTCTTTATGAAAGTCATCTTGTGTCCCTTTCGTTTAGATTATATCCGTATAGGACAAATTTAAGGCTTCCAACGAAAAAGCACCAGACTTTTTGAACAGAAAACTATCCCGTTTTACATCAAGAACGGTCAATTTGGAACTTTATCATTTCACTATCGTGAATTCATAACTGAAAACTGTCTTGTTTTCCCCATAGATGATGGCAAAGGAAGTCTTGTACACATTTCCAGGCACAAGTTTGCCTTCGCCGACCCTTGAAGGATGCACTCCGAAGTAGCAGTCCCTGGTTTCCGGATGGAACTCCATGAAGACATAGCCATGCTCCCAGTCGGTCACATTGCCCTGGGCGTCATACCAGAAGCCGTAGCCATATGCAGTGTAGTCATAGGACAGTGAGCCGTCTGCCTGGACTGCTGCAATCTTGACGGCAGAGTCGTGTATTTCTTCCCGGTCCTGCGGGAAAGCGGAGAATATGTCGGAAGGCTGCATCACCATGGCCTTGGCCAGGGTCCGGAGTTCCTTGCCTTCGATCGGGATGTGCGGGCCGCTGTAGCCTGCCGATGCCGAGAGCTCGGCCTTGTAGTTTATGGAGGCGTCGCTGACGGTCTCGCTTCCGTCGAAGGCTATGTTTCCGTAGAGGTCCGTGCCCTTGAAACTCAGGCTGTACGGCCAGTGGACATCATTGCTGTTGTCGTCATCCCAGAGATGGGTTTTGTATGCCGAAGGCGTGCAGCAGATGACCAGCCACAACGAAGAATCCTGCCGGCTGGCGGTGTAAGTGAGGGTAGTCTCGGAATTTACGGTCTGTGACGGGGAGTAGGTCCGGCTGCCGTCCGGGCCCAGTTCCACGAATCCTACGGTCCACGCCGCTTCGGAAGCCTGCCCCACAGGCCCGTAGCCGGCCGCGTCCATCTCAGGCCTGAAAGTGACTGACAGGGCCCCGCCATCTTCCGGATGGTTCAGGCGTATATGGTTGAAGCCGGTGGCCTCCGGAGCCTTGGACGGATCGACCATATACAGATTTCTCTCCCTGTCATACAGGCCTTTCCAGGCAAACTTTCCGATCTGGTCCTTGCCGTACTCCCTCACGGTCTTTGCCTCTCCCGTCAGCTGTCCGGGAGCATAGCTGAAGGAAGTCGCGGAGAAATCCCAGCTTACGCATCTGGCGGCATATTCATAGAGTTCCTGATTCAGGCCGTCAAGGCTCAGGCCGGTGACTTTCATATAGGTCTGAAGCGCATCATCCGGCTGCCCGGAGTTCTTCCAAATCTGCGAAATGATCTTTTCGCCGTGCTTTTCCGCCCAGTACCACTGAAGGAAATAGCTGCCGTAGCGATGGTCCTCGTGGAGGAAATGCCTGTGGGCATTTTCCGTGAAGACGGAAAACCAGCCGCCGAAGGCCTCGGAAGCATACATCTGGTAAGCCTGCCACTGGGCGCACTGTTCCCAGAATCCGCTCCCTTTCCCGTGGCTGAAGCGGAAAGCTCGGGTAGAGTCGTCCTTCTGGCCGGCGAGGAGCTGGTCGCAATATACCATATACTGGAAACAATGGGCAATCTCGTGGGCGATGGTGGCTCCGACAGGCTTGCAGGTGGCAGGGCTGACCCAGAGCGCGCCTATGGTGTTGTCATATCCCGCTCCGGTTGCAAGCCACTCGCTGTCGTGGTTCAGATAAATCTGGATCTTGTATTTGTCCACGCAGGATATGCCCTTGCCCGGTTCGAGGAAGCCGAGGCGGTTGACGTAATAATCGTAGAAATGCTCGGCCTTTTCGAGCACGTCGTCTATATCCACATAGAACTCATCGGTCTTGGAAAGCGTTGAAGGCGAGCTGATTTCCTGATCCGCCTTTTCGGCATAAAGACCGTACTTGCCGTATGCGGAAGCCCAGAATATTATGAAATGCTCGGACTGTTTGCTCCTCCACCAGGACCACTTGCTGTTGCAGTCGAGGAAATCGAACTTGAATTCGGAAGGCTGATGGAACTTTTCGATGTCGGGAACATCCGAGGACTGCAGCCTGGTGATTTCGGACTTGTCTATGACGATGGGTTTGTCTTCCGGTTTGCAGGATATGACTGACAGAATCGCAACTGCAGACAAAAGAAGACTGGTCAGGAATGTTTGTGTTTTCATATGTGTACTGATAAGCGGTTATGGCATATTTTTGGGTCCGGGCAGCCTGCCAAAGCCGTTAGGCGTTACTCCGTAGCGTCTCGAGAAGCATTTGGCAAAGTAGGATGGCGAGCTGAAGCCAACCATATAGCAAATCTCCCCCACAGGTCTGCCGGATTCTCTCAGAAGCCTGGCCGCAGCCTCAAGCCTCGCATTGATAATGAGATGGTTGGGGGTACTGCCGGTCAGTTCCTTCACCTTCACGAACAGACCCGAACGCGACACGAACAGTTCCTTCGCAAGCTCGTCCACCGTAAAGTCCGGATTGTGAAGATTCTCGGAGATGAGGCTTTCCATCCTCTCCCTGAAAGAAGCCGAAGGCAAGTTAAGGACATTATTCTTCATTTGCAAATCGACAGTCCCCTCGACAGAATCCTCCACCGCTGCCGTTTCCTCCCTTTCGGCATATGCCGGCGTGTCCCCTTCTTGCGCATATGCCGGTGTGCTCCCTTGCGTGGGAGGCTGTCCCACCGCAGGGACGTCCCGCCTGCGGAGCTGCCGGGTAAAGATCACGAACAACACCAGCTGCACGAGCAGCAGTGCGGCATTTGTCAGGCTCAGCGCCAGCAGGAACCAAGGTTGGGAGAGCAAGGTGTACATATGCATCATTACGGCTCTACAAATATACATCGTTTTGCGGTAATAGCAAAATTATCCATATACAAGACTATTTTTTTAGATTCTTGGATTTTTTTACTATAAGATGAAAACTTGCAAGGCTAAATTTGTGTTCTAAATTTCAAAATGAACCACATGAAGAAAACAGCACTAGTTCTAAGCCTCTTCGCAGCGTTTTCCCAGCTTGGATGCATAGCATCCGAACACATCCTGACATCGCCCGACAACAGGACACGAGTCGTCATCAGGGACGGCGCATACAGCGTATCCAGGGACGGGGAAATGCTTGTCAGGGACGCGAAGGCGGCGCTCATACTGGCAGACGGGAGCATCATCGGCCTCAACGGCAAGGAAAAGGCCCGCTACGGCAAGACCGTCACCGAACACATATCAGCGCCATTCTACAGGCAGTCTTCATTCGATTTCACATACAACAGCCTCAGGCTTGACCTGCGCAACGGCTTTGCCATGGAGTGGAAAGTCACTGACGAGGGCGTAGCCTACCGCTTCGTCTGCGACAGGAAGGAAGGCGCGGATATAGCTGACGAGACCGTGGAACTCAATTTCGAGGGAGAGGGCAAGGCCTGGCTCCCGTATTCCACAAACCCCGGAAAACCTCAGGCCATGGCATTCCAGAACCGCTACACGGTGCAGAAGATATCCGACGGATTCCCCAAGCAGCCGAGACCGATGGTGCGCCACGACGGCACGGCGCCGGTCTATCCGGACATGCTTGCATTCCTTCCTGCAACCGTGGAGAGCGGAAGCAAGAAGGTCACCGTGCTAGAATCCGGCGTGGAGTCCTACCCGGGCATGTTCGTGAAGCCGCTTCACGGCACCAACACCCTGAAGGGCGAATTCGCCAGGATACCAAAGACTTACGGATGCTATTCGGGCAGGGTACAGAAGTTCGTCGACGAGACTCTCGACATCATCGCTTCGCACGACGCTCCGGTAAGTTATCCCTGGAGGATACTCGCCATCAGCGACGAGGACAGGATGATGCCTGTGAACAATCTGGTCTATGCCCTGGCAAGGCCGAACTGCATAGGGGACACATCCTGGATCCGCCCCGGATTCTCGGCCTGGGAATGGTGGAATGACTGGCAGTTGACCGGCGTGGACTTCAAGGCCGGCATAAACATGGACACCTACAGGCACTACATAGACTTCGCCTCAGCCAACGGCATTGAGTATCTCGTGCTCGACGAGGGCTGGTACGTTCCGGCTTCGGGCGACATGCTCACCCCGATCAAGGAACTGGACATCCCCGGACTGGTGGCATATGCCGGTGAAAAAGGGGTGAAGATTCTGCTCTGGTGCGTGTTCAACGTGCTGGACGACAGTCTTGAGGAGGCCTGCAGGAAGTATTCTGAAATGGGCGTAGCCGGGTTCAAGGTGGATTTCCTCGACAGGGACGACCAGAAGGCGCAGGAGATGTGCTGCCGTATTGCGGAGACTGCCGCAAAGTACCGTCTCGTGCTCGATTACCACGGTATTTCGAAGCCTGTGGGCCTGAACAGGACCTACCCGAACATACTCAACTACGAGGCCATATTCGGACAGGAGGAAGTGCGCTGGAGCGATGCGGACGTGGACATTCCGCTCTATGACGTGACCGCTCCGTTCATCAGGATGATGGCCGGATACACGGACTACACTCCGGGTGCGATGCGCAATGCCGCAAAGGCTGACTTCAAGGCCATATACAACCACCCCATGTCCATGGGCACAAGGGCACATCAGGTGGCCCTCTACATAGTCTACGACTCCCCTCTCACCATGCTCTGCGACTCGCCGAGCCTCTATGAGGCCGAAAGGGAGACCCTGGATTACATATGCTCGCTCCCGAGAATATACGACAGCGAGACCGTGCTGGACGGAAAGCTCGGGGAATATGTCGTCATAGCCCGCAGGGAGGGTGACGGCTGGTATGTCGGTGGCCTGACATCCTGGGAAGGCAGGGAGACCGTGCTGGACATGTCCTTCCTCGGGGAAGGCGTATGGCAGGTCGAACTGTTCCGTGACGGCGTGAACGCAGACAGGGACGCCACGGATTTCAGCATCGAACGCTTCAACGTGACCGGGGAAGACAAGATAACCGTCAGGATGGCATCCGGCGGTGGATTCGCAATGATAATTACTCAATAAAACACTAGATATGATGAAAAAGACCATCGCAGCGATTGCTGCTCTTTCCGCTACTCTGGTGCTATGTTCGGCATCGGGTGACAAGAATCAGGGAGGCTACCCCATATCTCCTGTACAGTTCACGTCAGTGAAGGTGAACGACGCTTTCTGGGGACAGAGGCTCAAGGCATCCCGCGAAGTGACGATTCCTCTTGCATTCAGCAAGTGCGAGGAGACAGGTCGCTATGAAAACTTCGTGAAGGCTGCACAGCAGATGCATTCCGACAAGAACCTCGGATTCGAGGTGAAAGGCTACTCTTTCGACGACACCGACGTCTACAAGACCATCGAGGGCGCAAGCTACGTGCTCCAGACCTATCCGGACAAGAAGCTCGAAGCCTACATCGACAGCGTCCTCACCATAGTTGCCGCTGCGCAGGAGCCTGACGGTTACCTCTATACCGCCAGGACCATGAACCCTGAGCATCCGCACGAGTGGGCTGGAGAGCACAGGTGGGAAATGGTCGAGGACCTGAGCCACGAGTTCTATAACCTCGGACATATGGTAGAGGGTGCAGTTGCCCACTATCAGGCTACGGGCAAGCGCAATTTCCTCGACATCGCCATCAGGTACGCCGACTGCGTATGCCGCGAAATCGGCGAGAATCCGGGACAGGTCGTAAGGGTTCCGGGACACCAGATCGCGGAGATGGCCCTCGCCAGGCTCTATCTGGCTACCGGTGACAGGAAGTATCTCGACCAGGCCAAGTTCTTCCTCGACAAGAGGGGTACCACCTCCATCCGTCAGGAGTACAGCCAGTCTCATCTGCCTGTACTCGAGCAGGACGAGGCAGTTGGCCACGCCGTAAGAGCCGCATACATGTATTCAGGTATGGCTGACGTAGCCGCCCTCACCGGAGACCAGGGCTACATCGACGCCATCGACCGCATCTGGGAGAACATCGTTTCCAAGAAGATGTACATCACCGGAGGTATCGGTTCCACCAACTCCGGCGAGGCCTTCGGCGACAACTACGAGCTTCCGAACATGTCGGCATATTGCGAGACCTGCGCCGCCATCGGAAACGTATATGTAAATCACAGGATGTTCCTCCTCCACGGCGAGTCCAAGTACTATGACGTGCTCGAGCGCTCGCTCTACAACGGACTCATCTCCGGCGTATCCCTCGAAGGAAACGGATTCTTCTATCCTAACCCTCTCGAGTCCGTAGGCCAGCACCAGAGGCAGGCTTGGTTCGGCTGCGCCTGCTGCCCTTCAAACATCTCCCGCTTCATCCCTTCACTTCCGGGCTATGTATATGCCGTCAACGGAAGGGATCTCTATGTGAACCTTTACATGTCCAACACCCTGACCCAGAAGATCGCGGGCAAGGACGTGGTTCTCAGCCAGGAGACCTCATATCCTTGGAACGGTGACGTCCAGATCCGCATCGAGAAGAACAACGCGAAGGATTTCGCGCTCAAGCTCAGAATCCCGGGTTGGGTAAGGGGCGAAGTCGTTCCTAGCGACCTCTACAGCTACAAGGACGGCAAGAAGCTCGGTTACAAGGTGCTCGTGAACGGCGAGGAAGTCCAGGCTGAACTTGAGAAGGGCTACTTCACCATCAACCGCAGGTGGAAGAAGGGTGACGTGGTTTCCCTCCACCTCGACATGGAACCTAGGATAGTAAGGGCAAACCACAATGTGAAAGCTGACGAAGGCCGCATCGCAATCGAGAAGGGACCTGTTGTGTACTGCGCAGAGTGGCCTGACAACGACTTCTCGGTCCGCAGCGTAATCATGAGCCAGAAGCCTGAACTGAGCGTGGAGCACCGCTCCGACCTGCTCTACGGCATCGACATGATCCACTCTGACGCACAGACCATAGCATATGACGAGAAAGGACGTCTCGTGGTGAAGGACGTTACCCTCAACCTTATCCCTTACTACGCGTGGTGCCACAGGGGCTCAGGCGAAATGACAGTATGGCTTCCTCAGGAACTCAGGGTCACCAAGCCTCTCATGCCTGAGAACCTCGCATCCAAGAGCAAGGTAAGCGTTTCCAGAAGGGGCAGTTCGCTCTCAGCCATCAACGACAGGCTTGTTCCGGCATATGCCGAGGACCGTTCCGCTCCTTATTTCCACTGGTGGCCGGCAAAGAACAGCACCGAGTGGATAAGCTACGAGTTCCCTCAGACCACTACCGTGTCCACAAGCACCGTGTACTGGTTCGACGACCAGCCTTGGGGCGGCTGCAAGGTTCCTGACTCATGGAAGATTTATTACCGCAACTCTGCCGGCGAATGGGTGGAGGTCGAGGCTCTGGGAGCATATCCTAGGGAGAAGGGCATTGCCAGCGAGGTAAGCTTCAAGCCTGTCTCCACCGACGCTGTCAAGATTGAAATCGTACAGCCTGAGGAGTATTCCTGCGGACTTTTCGAATGGGACATAAAATAAACTATTAATATATTATTATGAGATTCACTAAGACTATTGCTGCAGCGCTGGTCGCGACGCTTGCTCTTTCAGGCTGTTCCGAGAAGACGGTACTGACAAAGTCAGGGCTCAACCCGGCTGACTTCAGCTCAGAGTATCAGGGAGCCCCAACCGCTCTCTACACTCTCACCAACAAGAATGGTATGGAGGTCTGCATCACCAACTTCGGCGGCAGAATCGTATCTGTGACAGTTCCGGACAGGGACGGCAAGTTCATTGACGTGGTTCACGGTTTCCCTACTGTTGCCGACTATTTCCCTGAGAACCACGCTTCCGACTTCGGCGCAGCCATAGGACGCTATGCCAACAGGATCAACCAGGGTATCATCACCCTGAACGGAGAGGAGATCCAGCTTCCGAAGAACAATTTCGGCCACTGTCTCCACGGCGGTCCGCAGGGATGGCAGTACAAGGTCTACACCGCAGTCGAGGCCGACGACAGCCACCTCAAGCTCGAACTCGTTTCACCTGACGGCGACATGAACTTCCCGGGAAACGTGACCGCATATGTCACCTACACCCTCACCGAAGAGAATGCCATCGACATCAGGTACGAGGCTACCACTGACAAGACTACCGTCATTAACATGACGAACCACTCATACTTCAACCTCTCCGGTGACGACTCCCCTCAGATTACGGACGAACTGCTCTACATCAACTCATCCAACATCACACCTATCGACAACACCTGCATGACTTCAGGCGAGTTCATGCCGGTAGAGGGCACTGCTTTCGATTTCAGGCAGCCTAAGCTCATCGGCCAGGACATCGACGCCGACGAGGAGCAGATCAGGAACGGAAACGGTTATGACCACAACTGGGTGCTCGACACCAACTGCGACGACACCGTACCTGCAGTGATACTCGAGTCCCCTGCTACGGGTATCGTGCTCACGGTCTACACCAACGAGCCAGGCATCCAGGTCTACACCGGCAACTTCCTCGACGGAAGCGCAGTGGGCAAGAACGGCGTAACCTACAACTTCAGGTCTGCCATCTGCCTCGAGAGCCAGAAGTACCCTGATACTCCTAACAAGCCGCAGTGGCCGTCTGCAGTCCTGAATCCGGGCGAGCAGTACTACAGCCATCAGGTATTCGCATTTTCAACAAACAACAACTGATAGCCATGAACTTTTTATCTGCAATCCAGGATTCGGGCTTCCAGGTGATCGACCTGGTCATTGTCCTCCTGTACATTTCACTGCTCGTATTCCTCGGGCTCTTCCTCGGCCGTAACAAAGGCGGCAAGGAAAAGAGCGCCAACGATTACTTCCTCGCAGGCAACACCCTCACCTGGTGGGCGGTAGGTGCCTCCCTCATCGCCGCAAACATTTCTGCGGAACAGTTCATCGGAATGTCCGGTACAGGTTACCGTGACGGTATCGCCACCGCCGCATATGAGGTGATGGCTGCCGTTACCCTCATCGTAGTGGGCAAGTTCCTCCTTCCGGTGATGCTCAAGAGAAAGATCTTCACCATACCTCAGTTCCTCCGCGAACGCTACAATGACGGTGTTGGTCTGGCATTCTCCATCCTCTGGCTCATACTTTACGTATTCGTCAACCTTACCTCCGTGGCTTGGCTCGGAGCTCTTGCCATCGAGCAGATCCTCGGTCTCCAGGGCATGGCTGTCGAAGTGTTCGGAATGACCATATCCATGAGGATGATCATCATCCTGTTCCTCTTCATCATAGCCGGCATTTACTCCATCTACGGCGGTCTCGCTTCAGTTGCTTGGACTGACGTGATGCAGGTGGTGTTCCTTGTGGGCGGCGGTCTCATCACCGCATACTTCGCGCTCAAGTCAGTAGGTGACGGTGCCGCAATGACCGGTCTCAGCAGGGTTTACACCGACCTCACCACCGGAGCGAACATAAACGACTCCCACTTCCATCTCATCACCCAGCAGTCACACTCCCCTGAGGCGTTCGCGAACGTACCGGGTCTCGTGGCCATCGTAGGTGCGCTCTGGCTCACCAACCTCGGATACTGGGGATTCAACCAGTACATCATCCAGAAGGGTCTCGCAGCAAAGAACATCCAGGAAGCGCAGAAGGGTCTCATCTTCGCGGGTTTCCTCAAGATTCTCATCCCTTTCATCGTGGTTCTTCCGGGTATATGCGCATTCTACATCACCCAGCACCCTGAGTCATTCGCTCACCTGAAGGGTTCAATCGAAGTGGCTGATGACGCATATCCTTGGCTCGTGCGCAACTTCACCCCTGTGGGTGTGAAGGGTCTCTCATTCGCAGCCCTCACAGCAGCCATCATTTCTTCACTCGCTTCAATGTTCAACAGTACTTCAACCCTGTTCACCATGGACATCTACAAGAAGTACATCAACCCTGAGGCAAGTGACAAGAAGCTCGTGAACATCGGACGTCTGACCTCCCTCACAGCTCTCGTTATCGCCGCTATCGTGGTTAAGCCTCTCCTCGGCGGTCTTGACCAGGCATTCCAGTACATCCAGGAGTACTCAGGATTCATCTATCCGGGTATCGTGCTCGTATTCGGTATGGGTCTGCTCTGGAAGAGGGCATCCGCAAAGGCTGCAGTATGGTCCGCAATCGCCACCATTCCTCTCGGAGTCATTTTCAAGATATTCATGGGCGACGTGGCATTCCAGCTCCGTGCGGGTTACGTGTTCATGATACTCCTTGCGATGTTCGTCATCATATCCGTATGTGACAAGAAGTTCGTCGAGTGCGAGATCCCTGAGCAGAAGGATGTCAAGACTATGATGAAGTGGGCGAAGATACTCGGCGGATGCGCCGCATTCTTCATCCTCCTGGCGGCTGTTGTCACCATCTGGGGCGCCTGCCTGCCGGCCGGCATCAACCCTGACGAGCATTTCATCGCTTATCTCAACGACATCGGATTCCAGGCGTTCTTCTTCTTCGGAGTCCTCATCGGCGCGAACGCTCTCTGGCTCTACAGCAACGCCAATGACAAGAAGCGTGACAAGAAGGCTCTCCCTATCGACCTGAGCCTCTTCGAGACACCTGCATCCTACAACTATGGCGCGCTCGGCATCATCGCCATCTGCGCAATCCTTTATGTAGTACTTTGGTAATCATACAGCAATGCTTGAAGAACTGAAAGAAAAAGTATTCAAGGCCAACCTTGACCTTGTGAAACAGGGACTCGTGATCTTTACCTGGGGCAATGTCTCAGGCATTGACCGCGAGAAGGGGCTGGTGGTGATCAAGCCTTCGGGAGTCAGCTATGACGACATGAAGGCATCGGATATGGTTGTTGTCGACCTCGAGACCGGAAAGGTGGTCGAGGGCGACCTCAACCCTTCCTCCGACACACCTACCCATCTCGTCCTCTACAAGGCATTCCCAAACATCAAGGGAGTGGTACACACACATTCGACATATGCCACGGCTTTCGCCCAGGCAGGCAGGGATATCCCGAACATCGGAACCACCCATGCAGACTACTTCTATAAGGAAATCCCTTGCACCAGGGATATGACCAAGGAGGAAGTGGAGGGTCAGTACGAACTCGAGACCGGCAAGGTGATCGTGGATGAATTCCTCAACATCAGGGGCATCAATCCGGACCACACTCCGGCGGTACTCGTGAAGAATCACGGACCTTTCTCCTGGGGTACATCCCCTGACAATGCGGTGTACAACGCTAAAGTGATGGAGCAGTGCGCCAAGATGGCGTTCGTCGCATTCTCGGTCAATCCGGGACTGACGATGAACCCTCTCCTTATCGAGAAGCACTACAACCGCAAGCACGGTCCGAACGCTTACTACGGACAGAAAAAGAAATAAACACAATACTGCAATATAAAAAAACACTATGATCAAAGCTTATGAAAACATAGAGCTCTGGTGGATCACCGGAGCGCAGCTTCTCTACGGAGGAGATACCGTCAAGATTGTTGACGGTCACTCTCAGGAGATGGTTGCAGGACTCAACGAGTCAGGCATCATCCCTGTGAAGGTTGTCTACAAGGGCACTGCGAACAGCAGCAAGGAAGTTGAGCAGATCATGCTCGAGGCCAACAGCTGTCCAAAGTGCGCAGGTGTCATCACCTGGATGCACACCTTCTCTCCTGCCAAGATGTGGATCAAGGGTCTCCAGCAGCTGAAGAAACCTCTGCTCCACTTCCACACCCAGTACAATGCCGAGATTCCTTGGGACACCATGGACATGGATTTCATGAACCTCAACCAGTCGGCTCACGGTGACATCGAGTTCGGTCACATCTGCACCCGCATGCGTGTGAACCGCAAGGTTGTCGTAGGATACTGGAAGAGCAGGGAGGCACAGGAGAAGATCGCCGTATGGGCACGCGTTGCTGCTGCAGTGGCAGATGCCCACAACGTACGCTGCCTTATGTTCGGTATGAACATGAACAATGTTGCCGTGACCGACGGTGACCGCGTCGAGTTCGAGCAGCGTCTCGGCTATCACGTTGACTACTACCCTGTTTCATCACTGATGAACTATTTCAGGAAGGTCAGCGACGCTGAGGTGGACGCCCTCGTCGAGGAGTACAGGAAACTCTACACCATCAAGATCGACGAGTGCGGTGAGCAGGTTTACTGGGAGAAGGTACGCAATGCCGCAAAGGCTGAGCTTGCCATCCGCGCCGTCCTCAAGGATGAAGGTGCAACCGCTTTCACCACCAACTTCGACGACCTCGGAGATGCCGACATCACCGCTCCTGACTTCTGCGGTTTCGACCAGATTCCGGGTCTCGCTTCACAGCGTCTCATGGCTGAGGGCATAGGTTTCGGTGCCGAAGGTGACTGGAAGACCGCGTGCCTCTACCGCTCCCTCTGGGTAATGAACCAGGGTATGGAGAAGGGCTGCTCATTCCTCGAGGACTACACCCTCAACTTCGCGGAAGACTGCACTTCATCACTCCAGAGCCATATGCTCGAGGTTACCCCTCTCATCAGCGCTGACAAGCCGAAGCTCGAGGTTCACTTCCTCGGTATCGGAATCCGCAAGCAGGAGACCGCACGTCTGGTGTTCACTTCCAAGACCGGTCCTGGCTGCAAGGCTACCATCGTTGACCTTGGAAACCGTTTCCGTCTCATTACCAGCGACGTGGATTGCATCGAGCCGAAGCCTATGCCTAAGCTCCCTGTTGCTTCCGCACTCTGGGTTCCTCAGCCAAGCTTCGAAATCGGAGCAGGTGCCTGGATACTCGCAGGCGGCACCCACCACAGCGCATTCTCTTACGAGATCACCGCTGAGTACTGGGAGGATTTCGCCGAGATGTGCGGCATCGAGTGCATAAGCATAACCAAGGACACCACCATCAGCGGCTTCAAGCAGCAGCTCCGCAACAATGAGGTGTACTATATGCTCAACAAGGCCCTCAAGTAATAGAATTGTTCAATGAGAGCTTGACCGGAGGAATATGCTTCCGGCCAAGCTCTTTTTCAAATCCATACAAATGACAGCAAAAGAAACTATCGTAGCGGGCAAGGCCATACTCGGCATAGAGTTCGGTTCCACCAGAATCAAGGCGGTGCTCATCGACGCTGAGAACAAGCCGATCGCGCAGGGCAGCCACGAGTGGGAGAACCAGCTTGTGGACGGTCTGTGGACCTACAATGTGGACCGCATCTGGTACGGGCTCCAGGACTGCTACGCAGATCTCCGCAAGAACGTCATCGCCCAGTATGACTGTGAGATTGAACAGCTTGCAGCCATAGGCATATCCGCGATGATGCACGGATATATGGCCTTCGGCGGCAATGACGAGAAACTGCTCGTACCGTTCCGCACCTGGCGCAACACGAATACCGGAGCCGCAGCCGCAGAGCTCTCCAAGCTCTTCAACTACAACATCCCGCTCCGCTGGAGCATATCCCACCTCTATCAGTGCATACTTGACGGTGAGGCGCACGTGAAGGACATCACCTATCTCACGACTCTCGCAGGCTACATCCACTGGCGCCTTACAGGCGAGAAAGTGCTCGGCGTGGGTGACGCTTCAGGCATGATTCCGGTTGACCCGCAGACCAAGAGCTACAACACGGAGATGGTGAGGAAGTTCAACGAACTCATCGCTCCAAAGGGCTATCCTTGGAAGCTCGAGGACATACTTCCGAAGAGCCTTTCCGCAGGACAGGATGCCGGCCGCCTGACTCCTCACGGAGCCGAGCGTCTCGACATATCGGGTCACCTCAAGCCGGGCTGTCCTCTCTGCCCTCCTGAAGGTGACGCCGGAACCGGAATGACAGCAACCAATGCCGTAAGGCAGCGCACCGGAAACGTGTCTGCCGGTACCTCTTCCTTCTCGATGATAGTGCTTGAGAAGGACCTCAGCAAGCCGAACGAGATGATCGACATGGTGACCACTCCTGACGGAAGCATCGTCGCCATGGTTCACTGCAACAACTGCACATCTGACATCAATGCCTGGGTGAAGCTGTTCAAGGAGTACCAGGAACTTCTCGGCATTCCGGTCGACATGAACGAGATCTACGGCAAGCTCTACAACAATGCACTCAAGGGTGATCCTGACTGCGGCGGCGTGCTTGCATACAACTACATCTCCGGAGAGCCTGTTACGGGCCTCAAGGAGGGACGTCCTATGATAGTGCGCAGCCCTAACGACAAGTTCAACCTCGCAAACTTCATCCGCACCAACCTCTACGCTACCGTTGCCGTGCTGAAGATAGGCAATGACGTGCTCTTCAACGAAGAGAAGGTGAAGGTGGACAGGATAACCGGGCACGGCGGTCTCTTCAAGACCCCGGGCGTCGGACAGAGAATACTTGCTGCAGCCCTCAACTCCCCTATCTCAGTGATGGAGACCGCAGGAGAAGGCGGAGCCTGGGGTATCGCCCTCCTGGCGGGCTACCTCGTGAACAACCACCGCAACCTCAGCCTGCCTGAGTACCTCGACGACGTCGTATTCGCAGGCAATACCGGAGTCGAGATCGCTCCTTCAAGCGAGGATGTGGAAGGATTCAACCGCTACATCGAGGTCTACAAGGCCGGTCTCGGAATCGAGAAGGCCGCAGTCGAATGCAAGAACTGATCTTCATCCGGGCGGGCCTGACCGTCCGTCCGGATGCAACGCTTACACATAAACACTCTTTCGATATGGCAAGAAAAATCCTGCTTACCATCCTCTGCGCAGCACTGTGCCTCAACATCTCCGCCCAGAGAAAAAATGTAATCACCGTTGACTTCAGCAATGAGAAATTCCCGGTCCAGCCCACGATGTACGGAGTATTCTTCGAGGACATCAACTTCGCGGCCGACGGCGGCATATACGCCGAACTCGTAAAGAACCGCTCGTTCGAGTTCGGACAGCCTTTCCAGGGATGGAAGGTATATGGCAACGTGAGCCTGAAGGATGACGGTCCTTTCGGCAACTGTCCGCATTATGTGCGTCTGGGATATGCCGGACATCCGGTCATGGTCAGCGGCATCGAGAATGAAGGTTTCTTCGGTATAGGCATCAAGGAGGGCGAAGAGTACAGGCTAAGTTTCTGGGCAAGGACCTCCGGCAAGTCCGCACAGGAGTATCTCAGCTGGTTCCTCTGCGAGAACGGCAGCCAGCTTGACGACCAGCGCTTCCAGGGCGGGGACATTTGCATAGACTCACGTGAATGGAAGAAATACAGTTTGGTTTTCACCGCGGAAAAGACCGTGGAAAAGGCGAGCCTCAGGCTGAACCTGGAGCCGTGGGACGAGAAGGGCGACCCGAAGGAGTCGAGCAGCGTCGACCTGGAGCATATCTCGCTTTTCCCTGTGGACACTTACAACGGTCACGAGAACGGCCTGAGGAAGGATATCGCACAGGCCATCGCAGATCTCAAGCCCGGCATACTCCGTTTCCCCGGAGGATGCATAGTCGAAGGTACTACGCTTGAGAACAGGTACAAGTGGAAGGATTCGGTAAATCCGGTGGAGAACCGTCCGATCAATGTGAACAGGTGGATGTTCGACCAGAAGAACCGTTTCTTCCCTGACTACTGGCAGTCCTACGGTCTGGGCTTTTTCGAGTACTTCCTGTTTGCCGAGGAGATAGGTGCCGAGCCGCTGCCTGTCATCAGCTGCGGTATGGCCTGCCAGTTCGAGAACGGGCCTGAGCAGCATCCGAATGCGGAACTTGAAGTGCTGGACCCTTATATCCAGGATGCTCTCGACCTAATCGAGTTCGCCAACGGCCCGGCGAAGAAGGGCTGGGGCAAGGTCAGGGCGAGCCTCGGCCATCCGGAGCCTTTCGGACTCAAGTATCTTGCAGTAGGCAACGAGAACTGGGGAAAGGAGTATGTCGAGAGGCTGGAGCTTTTCACCAAGGCGATAAGGGCGAAGTATCCGGAGATTCAGATAATCGGATCTTCGGGACCATATTCAGGAGGAGAGTGGTTTGACGAGCTCTGGCCTGAGATGAAGCGTCTGGGTGTCGATCTGGTGGATGAGCATTTTTATTCCAACGAAACCTTCTTCGAGAAGAACGCCGACAGGTATGACAACTATGACAGGAACAGCAAGACCAAGGTGTTTGCCGGCGAATATGCCTGCCACGGTTCCAACGGCCGCAAGTACAATCATTTCAATGCGGCGATTGTCGAGGCGGCGTTCATGACGGGTATGGAGAGGAACGCTGACGTCGTGCATATGACGGCATATGCTCCGCTGCTTGCGCACGTGGAGGGATGGCAGTGGAGACCTGACCTGATCTGGTTCGACAATCTGAATACCATGAAGACCTGCAGCTATCATGTGCAGCAGCTGTTCTCAATCAACAAGGGGGCTGAAGTGATCGATGTCACCATGGACGGAAAGCCGGTTGCAGGCAAGGAGGGGCAGAATATGCTCTATGCGAGTGCGGTCAAGGATCATGACGGCAGCTACATAGTGAAAATCGTGAACCTTTCGAATTATGCGCAGACGGTTTACATCGACATGAAAGGAGTTCCGGGAGGAGCGCAGTTCTCTTCGGCTGAGGTGACCACGCTGCATTCTGACAATGCGATGGCTGACAATATCTTCACGCCTGATGCCGTGGTACCGGTCACCAAGGATGTGGACCTGAGACCTGTGCCCAGGCCTGACGAGTGGTGGACCATGGGGGTGAGGGTGCTCGAAGATGGGACCAACAGCCTGATGCAGACCATCGACGGCAGGACTTTCGCCGTTTACAGGTTCAGGCTTTAG
>JAEDLE010000018.1 GCA_016295455.1 Bacteroidales bacterium | reverse complement strand
TTCGGGAGCCGCTCACGAGGCCGCGGCCGGCCACGCTCTGTCAGAGCCTTCCGACTTCTACACAGCGGCCTTCAGTAATAGCTATTTTATTTCAGGTTACGATGTAGGACTGCTGTGTATGCCCGGAATCAGAAGCATATGGATAAAAAAAAGAAGGCGTCCGAAATGATTCAGTCGCCTTCTTCCTTTCAAGTCGGGGTACTGTGACTCGAACACAGGACCCTCTGGTCCCAAACCAGATGCGCTAGCCAACTGCGCCACACCCCGATGATTGGATTGCAAATATACGCCTCTTTTTCGACATTGCAAAATTTTGTTGAAAAAAATGACTACATTTGGACCATCAGGCAGGTTTGAACTAGCATAACTTGAATTGAGATGATAATCAGGGCTGAAAACATAGAAAAGGCTTTCGGGAATCTGAAAGTTCTCAAAGGCATTGACTTCGAGGCGGGACGCGGCGAAGTGGTTTCCATTACCGGACAGTCTGGTGCCGGCAAATCGACGCTGCTCCAGATACTCGGCACCCTGTCAACCCCGGACTCGGGCTCACTGGTAATAGACGGCACTGACGTGCTGTCGCTGGGACGAAACGCACTCTCCGCCTTTCGCAACAGGTCGATTGGCTTCGTATTCCAGTTTCACCACCTCCTGCCGGAATTCACGGCTCTGGAAAACGTGATGATTCCCGCATTCATCGCAGGCAAGTCCGAAAAGGAGGCGAAAGCCGATGCTCTGGCCCTGCTCAAGACAATGGGGCTTGAAGAAAGGACAGGACACAAACCTTCCGAACTCTCGGGAGGCGAGCAGCAGAGAGTCGCCATAGCCCGCTCCCTTGTGAATCGACCCGCAGTTGTGTTCGCGGATGAGCCCACAGGCAATCTGGACAGCGTCACCAAACAGGACATACACGAACTTTTCTTCCGCCTCAGGGACGAACTCGGGCAGACCATGGTAATCGTTACCCACGACCCGGCTCTCGCACATATGTGCGACCGCTCGCTCGAGATGAAAGACGGACTGTTCATCTGAAGCCATGGACGGCAGCATATTCAGGTTCAAGCACTTCCAGGTAAGGAACGAACGTTCGGCGATGAAGGTGAACACCGACGGGGTGCTGCTCGGAGCCGCGGTCGGCCTCGAAGGACTCGCTACGGCAGCAGACGACGGCATCAGGGTGCTGGACGCCGGAACCGGAACCGGGACCATAGCTCTGATGATAGCCCAAAGACTCAAGGCGCTCGGGAAAGAATGCCATATACTCGGGATAGACATCGATGCTGTCTCGGCGGAAGAAGCGGCGGCGAACTTTGCGGAGTCGCCCTGGCCGGAAGCCCTCAGCTGCAGGCATTTGCCACTGGACAAATGCGAGGGAGAATTCGAGCTTATCGTCTCCAACCCACCATATTACGACCCGACCCTCCAGAATCCCGACGAGAGGAAAAACACGGCCAGACATTGCTCGGACAGGGGAAACGAGGGTCCGGGCATGTCATTCCGCAATCTCGTGGACTTCGCCTCGGGGCATCTGTCGAACGGAGGCAGACTCGCCCTCATACTCCCCTCGGACAGGGAAAAGGACCTGCTTGAATATGCCGACGCGAATGGCCTTGCCCCCTGCCGCCTGCTGCGCATACGCACGGTCGAGAGGAAAGCCCCTTCACGGATTGTTGCCGAGTTCATGAAAGAAAGCAGCCCGGACAAGAAATCCGGACTGCCGTATAAGTCTGAATCCCTGACAATCAGGGAGAACGGCGACTTCAGCAGGGAATATGCCCTCCTGATGCGCGATTTCTATCTCTGGGGCTGAGGCTTAGGCGGATGCAGACGGTTGATCTGCTGCCTTCTGAACTTCTCCTCGGCCAGATACAACTTGGCTATCTTCGCCTTGGAAAGCACTTTCTCGAATCTTTCGACAGGGACGCTGTCAAGTTCATTCTGATGCGCCTGGGCTCTGGCATATGCCTTGAGTTTCTGCTCAATGTCCTTGTCCGACGCTCCGGACTCGATGGCTTTTTCCAGATCCGAGAAGCTGCGGCCGAGTTCCATCACGCCCTTCATCCTCTCCTCTTCGAGCTGGTTATAGACAGGCCAGAACTTTTCCGCCTCCTGAGGGGTCAGCCCCACCTCGGAGGTGATGAAGGCAATCTTCTGGCTGCGCACTCTCTCTCTCCATCCATCGTGACCGGCACCCGGCTGCGCATATGCCGACACTGACATCACCAGAGCCAGCAACGCAAACGTAAGTAATTGTTTCAGAATCGGTTTCATAAAATCAATCAGTAATAAAGACCGGCATATTCAAGTTCATTGACAGAGACTCCCGACTCGATGAGATAGTTGATGACATCCTCATCCGTCATTTCCGGCGAAAGGCTTTCGGCCAGGGAGGAGTCATAGATCGAG
The DNA here is from genome assembly GCA_016295455.1 of Bacteroidales bacterium. Classification (GTDB taxonomy): domain Bacteria; phylum Bacteroidota; class Bacteroidia; order Bacteroidales; family UBA932; genus Cryptobacteroides. The sequence goes on along the minus strand of JAEDLE010000018.1, from coordinate 34,842 downwards.
TAAGGCTCCGTGCGTGGAATCATTGTATATGCATATTCGAAATACTCTGCCTCATCCGTGCTGAGGGTACGGGAGGATCGTTGGAGAACTGCGGTCCCCACTATGACAAGCAGCGCAAAGGATGCGACCAGAGACATGTAAGGAACGGCCCTGTCGAAGGCAAGACGCCTCCTACCGCTCTCCCTTGCGGAAGACGGAATGGCCATCAATCTGGCATTCAAGTCCTTGAAGTATCCTTCAGGAACCGAATAATAATTGTCCTTCCTCTCTTTCATATGTTCCTTTGACACCGGAAACCGCCTAAAGTTAAAAATATTCTTTGAGTTCCGCCTTCAATTTGGTGTAGGCGAAATGATATGAGGCCTTGAGCGAGCCGACACTGCTTCCGAGCACCTCGGAAATCTGCTCGTAGCTCATATCCTCGAAATAGCGCATTATGAACACCATGCGCTGTTTGTTGGGCAGCGAGGCTATCCCCTTGACCAGCAAGCCCTCGGCCTTCGTGCCGTCGAAATACGGGTCATCGTCTATGCGCCTGTCGTCCTCCGGAGCGAGGCTGCGGAAGGAAAGGGCGGCGCGCAGTTTCTGGCGACGCACGAAATTCAGGGATTCGTTGGTCGCGATGCGCCATAACCAGGTAAAAAGCTGCGCCTCCCCTCTGAAAGAAGGAAGCGCAGCCCATACTTTGATGAATATTTCCTGCAGGAGGTCATCCGCATCCTCGTGTACTCCGACTATGCGGCGGACGTGCCAATAGAGACGCTCACTGTACGCGGCGACTATGCCGTTGAAGGCCTTTTCAAGTTCACCGGAAGCAATGAGATCCGCTATCTGCCTGTCCGTCATAGGAATATGGATGACCGGCCGCGGTCTAGAGCATTGCCTTAACCTGATTGTAAACGTTCTCGGCAGTGAATCCGAGTTTCTCGTCAAGCACCTTATAAGGAGCGGAATAGCCGAAGGTTTCGAGACCGAATACCTTGCCGTTCGCGCCTACGAGGCCCTGAAGGTTTACAGGAAGACCTGCGGTGAGTCCGAAGATCTTGGCTCCGTTAGGGAGAAGATCGTTCTGGTACTCTGCAGGCTGGGTGCGGAAGAGGCCCTCTGAAGGAGCGCTCACGATGCGTACCTTCACGCCGTCCTTGCGGAGAAGTTCAGCGCCTGCCACGAGGGTGGCAACCTCTGAACCTGAAGCCACGAGTATAACGTCAGGATTCTCGTCTGCTCCAGCGATGTTGTAAGCGCCCTTGGCAGCCTGGGAATAGTCGGTGCCGGCAGGGAGTGTGGTGATGTTCTGACGGGAGAAGATGAGTCCGGTAGGAGAATCGGTGTTCTCCATGGCGAGCTTCCAGCAGGCTGTGGTCTCGTAAGAATCGGCAGGACGGAGCACGAGCATCGCGTTCTTTCCGTCGTGACGGTGCAGTTTCTCCATAAGACGGATCTGTGCCTCCTGCTCGACCGGCTCGTGAGTAGGGCCGTCTTCACCTACGCGGAAGGCGTCATGCGTCCAGATGAACTTGACAGGAAGCTGCATGAGGGCGGCCATGCGCACTGCAGGCTTCATATAGTCAGAGAATACGAAGAATGTTCCGCATGCAGGGATGACACCTCCGTGGAGAGCCATACCTATACAGCAGCAGGCCATGGTAAGCTCCGCCACACCAGCCTGGAAGAATGCGCCGCTGAAATCGTCGCGGGTGATCGCGTGGGTCTTCTTGAGGAATCCGTCGGTCTTGTCGGAGTTGGAAAGGTCGGCTGAAGCGCAGATCATATTCTCAACCTGCTCTGCAAGTACGCCCAGAACTGCTGCTGAAGCATTCCTGGTAGCGTCATTCTCCTTCTGCTGAACCTTGCTCCAGTCAATTTCAGGAGCCTCGCCCTTCATCCACTTCGCGAGCTTTGCCGCAGCCTCAGGATTTGCATCGGCCCAAGTCTTCTCGGCAGCATATTTCTCAGCGCATATGGCCTTGAGTTCCTCGGCCCTCTTTGCGTAGAGATCCTTCACGTCGTCGAAGATGCTGAACGGTGCGTCAGGGTTTCCGCCGAGGTTCTTGATGGTGTTGATGAATGCGTCGCCGCCCAGTGGTGCGCCGTGGGTCTTGCAGTTGCGCTCGTATGAACTTGAGTCAGCCTTGAGGGCTCCCTTGCCCATGATGGTCTTGCCTATGATGAGGGTAGGACGCTTTGTCTCCGCCTTTGCCTCCTTGAGGGCCTCGCGGATGGCCTGAGCGTCATTTCCGTTGATTTCGATGACCTTCCATCCCCAAGCCTGGTACTTCATCGCGGTGTTCTCGGTGGTAACGGCGTCGCACTCGGTCGAGAGCTGGATGTCGTTCGAGTCGTAGAACATGATGAGGTTGTCCAGACCGAGGGTTCCTGCGATGCGGCCTGCACCCTGGGAAATCTCCTCCTGAACGCCTCCGTCAGAGATATATGCGTATATGGTTTCGGATGCAATCGAAGGGTTGCCAGTCTTTGCTGCGAGGAACTTTGCGGCTATTGCGGCTCCCACTGCGAACACGTGGCCCTGTCCGAGAGGTCCGGAGGTGTTCTCGATACCCCTGGCGATGTTGAACTCCGGGTGTCCGTGGGTAGGAGAACCCCACTGGCGGAGCTGCTGGAGCTCTTCAAGGCTGTACTTTCCGATGAGCGCAAGCTGTGCGTAGAGCATCGGTGCCATATGTCCCGGATCGAGGAAGAAACGGTCACGTCCAGCCCAATCAGGGTTCTCAGGATCATACTGGAGGAACTCGGAATAGAGGACGTTGATGAAGTCAGCGCCACCCATCGCTCCGCCCGGATGTCCGGACTTTGCCTTTTCCACCATTGAAGCGGCGAGGATACGGATATTGTCCGCCGCGTGATTCAGTACTTTGATGTCGTTTACCATATTACTTGGATTTTGGTTGTTGCTTGTCTGATTCTTATAGTCTCCTGTAATTGAGGCTGAATATGTCTTCCGCCTTGCTGAGGTCCCCGGTACTGAGGCCTTTCTTCAGCCACTTCATCCTCTGCTGTGAGGTTCCGTGGGTGAAGGAGTCCTCCACGACATAGCCGTTGGCCTTCTGCTGAAGATAGTTGTCGCCTATGACCTCGGCGCAGCGCAGGGCTTCCTCGATGTCGCCTTCCTCAAGGGAACCGAACATCCTGTTGTCGTGATATGCCCACATGCCTGCAAGGAAGTCGGCGAAGAGTTCGAGCCTGACACTCAGCTGGTTGGCCGCCACTTTGTCGGAGGCGGACATCTGCGAATGAACCTGGGACAGCACGCCCAGAAGGTTCTGCACGTGATGGCCGACCTCATGCGCAATCACGTAGGCATATGCAAAATCTCCGTCCGCTCCGAGGTTTGCCTTCATCTGCGTGAAGAAGGAAAGGTCGATGTAGACGGTGCGGTCGGCGGAACAGTAGAACGGTCCCATTGAAGAGCGGCCTGTGCCGCAGCCTGAAGATGTGGCTCCGGTGTAGAGGACCATGGACGGTGCTTCGTATGTGCCGAGCCCGTTCTGTTCGAAATATGCCGACCAGACGTCTTCCGTGCCCGCAAGTATCTTCTTGGAGAATGATGCGAGTTCCTGTTCTTCTGCGGTGAATTCAACCTGCTGGGCCGGAACGAGTTCCGTCAGGCCTTCGATAGCGGAAGGGTCTATCCTTCCGCCCGAAAGCAGGTAGATCAACGCTCCTATCAGGGCGACCCCGATGGAGCCGCCGGCCATCATCCTTCCTCCCGAAGAACGGCGGTCCTGCACGTTGGTACTTTCTCTTCTTCCGTCAAGTTTCATACTCAGGCCTTCTTTGCGGTCGATCCGCCTTCCTTGAGCTCAGGCTTGAGCACTATCTTGCGAGGCTCCTTGCCATGGATCATGTCTATGAGCACCTCCACCGACTTCTCGCCCAATTCCTTGAGCGGCTGTACCATATGGGATACCGTGGTCTCATAGAGGCTGAAGATGTCACTCTCGTCGAAGCCTACGATGGCGAGGTCGCCAGGGGTCTTGAGACCGAGTTTCTTCATTGCGGTGAGCACCTGTGCGGAGAGGGAATATGACGGGAGAAAAAGGCCTTCCACACCTCTTGAGGCCGCATCCCTGATAAGGTTCTCAACGTCCTGTGCCGCAGTCGCATAGGTGGTGTAGTGGACCTTTGCCTTGTCATACAGGTCATTGTCCATCATGGTCTTGCGGTAGCCGCCTTCCCTTTCGGAGAAGGAGGATATGCCGAGGGTGTAGGAGATCATCTCCACGTGGCGGTAGCCGCTGTCGATGAGCAGCTGGGTGGCCATCTGGCCGGCAGCCTCATCGTCCAGGAGCACCTTGCCCACACCGTCGATGCCTTCCACATCCCTGTCCAGCAGCACCACCGGGACTCTCTGGTCAAGGGCCCTGCGGATGGCAGCGTCACCACCGGAGCAAGGAGCCACGATGACTCCGTCCACATTGTGGGCGAGAACGGCGTCGATGACATTGCCGAGGCGCTCGGCGTTCTCTTCAGAACTTGCGAAGAACACCGTGTAGCCTGACCTTGCTGCCTCCTCCTCGATGCACCTGGAGATTCCGGCGAAGAACTTGTTGGATATGTCGTTCGGAATCACAGCGATGGAGTTGGAACGGCCGCTCCTGAGTGATGCTGCCGCAAAGTTGCGCCTGTAGCCCAGCCTCTGGGCTACGCTGAGGACCCTCTTGGCCGTCTCGGGATTTACCGGGCAGTCAAGTTTTCCATCTTTGTCCCGCTTGGCATTCATCACGAATGACACAAGCGTGACGGACACGCCCGCTTCCTGGGCTACGTCCCTGATTGTGATTCTCTTCATAATGGACTGATTTATTGTTTTGTACTTGTTTCACTTTTCTCAATACCGCGGAAGGAAACCCTTCTCGATGAGGGTCTCGGCTATCTGCACGGCGTTGGTTGCTGCTCCCTTGCGGATATTGTCGGAAACGCACCAGAAGTTGAGTCCGTTCCTGACTGAAGTGTCCCTGCGGAGACGGCCCACGAAGACGTCATCGTGGCCGAGGGAGTACAGCGGCATAGGGTACACGTTCTCTGCAGGATTGTCCTGAACGGTCAGGCCCGGAGTCTTGGACCATATCGTACGGACTTCCTCGAGGGTGAACTCCTTCTCGAACTCAAGGTTGATGGACTCGCTGTGACCGCCGATTACCGGCACTCTCGCGCAGGTTGCGCTTACTCCGATTTCCGGGTCCCTGAGGATCTTGTGTGTCTCGTTGACCATCTTCATCTCCTCCTTGGTGTAGCCGTTCTCGAGGAACACGTCTATCTGAGGGATGATGTTCTCGTCAATAGGATATGTGAAATTCGCCTTGTATTCACCCCATTTCTTGCCTGCTCGCTCCTGTTCCATCTGGAACACCGCCTTGTTGCCTGCGCCGGTGACTGACTGATAGGTTGAAACCACTATCCTCTTGATTCCGAACCTGCGGTGGAGAGGTGCAATCGCAACCAGCATCTGTATGGTCGAACAGTTAGGGTTTGCAATGATGTAGTCGTCTGCAGAGAGCACGTCCGCATTGACCTCCGGCACGACGAGCTTCTTGTCGGGATCCTGCCTCCAGCAGGAGGAGTTGTCCACAACGCGGCAGCCCACTGCCGCAAACTTAGGCGCGAGTTCCCTTGAGGCTCCTGCCCCGGCTGAGAATATCGCCAGGTCCGGCTTGCGGGAAATCGCCTCATCGGCGCTCACAACCGTGTATTCCTCTCCCTTGAAGGTCACCTTCTTGCCTACGGATCTCTCCGATGCGACCGGGATGAATTCTGTCACAGGGAAGTTCCTCTCCTGGAGGACTTCCATCATTCTGGTTCCTACCAGACCTGTTACGCCTACTACTGCTACTTTCATGATAAATAACTTCGTTTAATGATTCTCAACGTCTTGCTTCAAATATATAATCCTTTGACTATTACCGTATTCGGACGTCTTCTGTCGTTTAAAAAATAATGTCGTTCAATACACCGCTGGCCGTCTGGTATGCACCTGCTCCGGCTCCCTGGATGACCAGGGGGGAAGGGTAGAAGGCCGTGGTGATAATCGCGGAATTGTCCGTTCCGTTCAGATTGTAGAGAGGATGCTCCGGACCTACCATGCGCAGGCCCATGGACACCTTGTAGCTGTCTCCGTCCTTTTCGAGCGAGGCAATGAACCTCTGCCTGAGACCCTTGGAAGCGGCTTCACGGTATGAGGCCGCGAACTGCTGCTCGGAAGCGGCAAGCTTGTCGTAGAACTCAGGCACCTTGCCCTTGAAGAATTCCGGTCCGAGTATAGGGTTGATTTCCACATCGGACTCGTTCACAGGAACTCCTGCCTCACGACTGATTATCAATAGTTTGCGAAGCACATCCCTTCCACTGAGGTCCAGCCTCGGGTCCGGTTCGGAATAGCCTGCCTCCTGTGCGTGGAGCACCACGTCGTGGAAGGTCTTTCCGTCTTCTCCGCCCCTGTAGGTCGAGAAGATGTAGTTCAGCGTACCTGAGAGCACCGCCTCGATTCTCCGGATTTCATCCCCGGAGTTGACGCTCCTGGCCACAGACTCGAGTATAGGCAGCGCCGCGCCCACGGTCGTCTCGTACTTGAGCGACACTCCGTTTGCGACGGCCGCGGTCTTGAGAGCCTGATACTGTGAATATGGCGCCGCGAAGGTGATCTTGTTGCTGGCAACCACGGAATAGCCGCTCTCGAAGAGGTTCAGATACTTGTAGGAGATGTCCGAACTTGCGGTGCAGTCCACGAAGACCGAATTCTGGAGGGAGGTGTTGGCAAGTTCCTCGAAGAAGGCCTCGTCAGCGGCGCTCTTGCCGTGCTCGAGCTGGCCCTCTATGTCCTCGAGGCTGAGCCCTTCCTTGTCGAATATGTATTTCCGGCTGTTGGAGAGGCCGGCGAGGTGTATCTTCTTGCCCGTTCGCTCCGCTATCCTGTCCCTGTTCCTGGCGAGTATGTCCACGAGGGCCTGGCCGACGGTGCCATATCCGGCGATGAAGATGTTGATGTCCCTGTAGCGGGAACGCTCGAAGAACTCGCTGTGAATGAAGCGTATGGCCGACTTGACCTCGGATGAGGAGACTATGACCGAAATGTTCCTCTCGGATGAGCCCTGGGCTACCGCGCGTACCGCGATGCTGCGTCTGCCGAGTGCGGCGAGCATGCGTCCGGTGGTCTGCTTGTTGGCCAGCATGTCGTTGCCCACGAGGCAGACTATGGAATATCCTGTCTCGACCTTGAGCGGATTCAGCTTGCCGAGCGAAATCTCATATGCGAAACATCTGTCGGCGGCTTCCTTGGCCTTGTCCGCATCCTTGGCTGACACTGCGACACACATTGTGTTGACCGAGGATGCCTGAGTGATGAGTATGATGCTTATGTCATTCTCGCTGAGGGTCTGGAAGAGCCTGTAGGAAAAACCCGGAACTCCGACCATCCCGCTGCCTTCGAGCGAGAGCAGGGCGATGTCGTCGGAATTGGATATGCCTATGAGGTTGTTGCTGCTGCGCGGCGGGTTCTGCTCGATGACGGTTCCCTCTCCTTCAGGGTAAAAGGTGCACTTCACATAGATGGGGATGCGTTCCTTGACCACAGGCTGTATGGTCGGAGGGTATATCACCTTGGCGCCGAAATGGGACAGTTCGAGCGCGGCCCTGTAGGAGATATTCCTGATGAGGCGCGCTCCGGGAACCACCTTAGGGTCCGCGGTCATCATTCCCGGAACGTCTTTCCAGGTCTCGAGCGCCCTGGCCTTGCTGCCCACGGCATAAAGGGATGCCGAATAGTCGGAGCCGCCGCGTCCGAGGGTCACCATCCTGCCCTTGTCGTCACCTGCGATGAAGCCCGGCACGACGAAGAGGGTCTTGATGGGGTTGGACTCGATCATGCGGTTCACGTTGGCATATGTCAGCGCGGTGTCCACGACGTTCTTATCCTTGTCCGAGTGGGTGCGGATGATTTCGCGGCTGTCGACCCATCGGGTAGGGATGCCGATGGATGCCATCTTGGTGGCGAGTATGCGGCTGGACACCAGTTCTCCGCAGCCCTGTATGGCGTCGAGGCTGGACTGGGTGAGTTCTCCCACCAGGAAGACGCCCTTGGCGAGGCTGGCTATCTGGTCGAAGGTCTGGTCGCAGACTTCCAGGGACTCCTCGTGCTTCTCGATGGGCAGCAGGGTCTCAATTATCCTGTGGTGCCTCTCGCGGAACTCCTCCAGCAGCTGCACATATGATCCGTCACGGGATGCCGCAAGATGTCCTATCCTGATGAGGGCGTCCGTGAAACCGCTTATGGCAGAGGCTATCACTATGGTCTTGTCCCTAACTACAGCCTTGGCAATGATTTCAGCACATTTGGCCATGCTCGCCGCATCAGCCACAGAGGTGCCTCCGAATTTCAATACCTGCATATATAAGTCTATTTTGTCAAGTTTCTTGTCACAAACTTTCAAGCACCGGCGTCATCAGCCGCGTTATGCTGTCGGCCTCGAGCAGGAAGCCGTCGTGCCCGAAATGCGAACTGATCATATGGTAGTCCGCACCCGGTATCATCGCCGCCATATCCTCCATCGCGTGTGAAGGGAATATGACGTCCGAGTCTATGGATATGACGGTCACGTCGGCCTTTATGCCGCCGAGCGCAGCCTTCACCCCGCCTCTGCCCCTTCCGACGTTCTGGCTGTCCACTCCGTAGGAAAGGTACCAGTAGGAATATGCATCGAAGCGGTCCGCAAGCTTCTTGCCCTGATAGCGCTGGTACGAACCCGCCCTGTCGGCGAATATGACGTCTTCGTCCTGCTCCTGCTGTGTCCTGTTGTACCCGTCCTCGCTCCTGTAGGAGATGAGGGCTATGGACCTGGCGCACTTGAGCCCTTCCTTTCCGCCGTCAAGACTCTCGCACGCCCTGAAGCCGGCATCGGCCTCGAGGGCCATCCTCTGGGACTCCTCGAAGGCAGTGAGCCAGGGGGTCACCCTCTCGAGGGTGGCTATGAACGCGGCCTTGCGTATCACGTCCGGATACATCAGGGTGTACTCTATCGCCTGGAATCCGCCTATGCTTGCCCCCACGAGCAGGTCTATGCGTGGCACGCCCGCGTGCTGCCTTATCAGGTCCAGCGCCCTTACCATATCCCTGACCGTAGTCTTCGGGAAACTGAAATAATACGGTTTCCCGGTGAGCGGGTCTATGGATGACGGCCCGGACGAGCCGTAGCAGGAGCAGAGTATGTTGCCGCAGATGACGAAGTACTTCGCAGTGTCGAAGAACTTGCCCTCACCCACGAGCTGCGGCCACCAGTCCGACGGGTCGGAATTGGCGGTGAGGGCGTGGCATATCCAGATGACTTTCTGTCCGTGATATCCACCCTCAGAGCAGTGGTACACCAGCTTGAGTCCGGGGAGGGAACCTCCGGCCTCGAACTCAAACGGCCTGTCATATATGAATTCGTGTCTTTCCATTTCAGTGGTTCTTGTTCCATAGCGCCACGACCGTCTGTCCCGCGTGCACCTTCACCTTATGGTTGCGGGCCTTGCCGACCTTGTCGTTCACATTGTTGTAATAAAGCCTGCGTTCCACCCTCATGTCAGTCCTGAACGCCACTCTCCTTCGGTGCTTCTTGCTGCTGGTGACTATGGTCACGTACTGGCTGTCGGTCTCGAGCATATGGCAGCATATTCCCGAATAACGCCTGCGGAAGCTGATGGGCATATCCTTGACGATGTCGCGCAGCTCCTTCTTGAAGAAGCGGGATATGCGGCTCCTGTGGCCGGCGCGCTGGGCTCCCATTCCTATGACGGACGGTATCCAGGTCACGCTGCCGCGTCCGTAGCGGTTGCGCAGTATCCTGAGCGATTCTCCCGAGGCCTCATTGTGTATTATGCCGTCGAAGAGGTGCACCCAGTAACGCTTCCCCCCGATGCGCAGACGGTAGTTGCCCGGTCTGCAGCAGTATTCCTCGACATAGCCTCCGAACACGTCCCTGAGCGGGAAGTCGGAGCTGAACACGGAGTTCATATGCTCGTCGTAGCAGAAGCTCATTCCCTCTATGATGACCTTTCCCCCGCTCTTCACGAAGGCTCGTATCATGGGGTAATATTTCGTATGCACGGCCAGCTGTCCGGCGAAGACGACGCAGCGCCCCTTTCCGGAAGCCTCCCAGTCATATTCGGATATCTCACGGAAATCGGGCCTTATGCCCCTTTCCATCAGCACCTGGTATATGGCGACGGCATCCTTCATCGTGCCGCCTTTCTGTCTCACTTCGTAGTCCGCGTCCGCAAGGTCGTCCCTGTGGAACAGCGCTTCTGCGGCCAGGCTTTCCCCGGTATATATCATCGTCACGGGAGAGAACACCGGCCTGGCCTTGCTGAAAAGCTCCTCATTGGCGTCCAGCACGTCTATTATCTCCCTCACGGCCTCGGAACGGCAGGTTTTTCCGCCCTGCATGTTCAGCAGGCTCATCTCGCCAGCGCCCTTGCCGTCCTTCTTGGAATTGACGGACTGGATGAACACGCCCTCGGCACCGCTCGCTACCGCTGTCCAGAGCCACTGGGCTATCTCCCCCGGCATAGGGCTGAAGCTGCGGCTCCCGCTGAACAGGTTGCCTCCTCCCTGGAGTCCCGTCACCCAGAACGGGCCGCCCCTGTGGGCTGAACGGGCGATGTCGCATTTTGCGGACGCAAGCACGGTCCAGCGCCGGCGGTCATATCCGCCGAAGTCTATGCCCGGAAGCAGGGTCACCCCCTTGTCTATCAGTTCGTGCCCCGGGTCGGCTTCCCTGACCCTCGCGGCAAGTTCCGGAGTGCCCTCGGTCAGGTCCCAGGCTTTCAGGTTCCTTCTGCCCCGGTAACGGGATACCGCCCTGATGCAGAACTCCTCTTCACCCCTGAGCGTGACCACAATGTCCATATCCCTTTCCGAGGCACAGCCGAAGGCACAGTCATAGAGGTCGAATATGCCGTCGCCATAGGCAGGATCGACTATCATCCGGCACGAGCGGAACCCGCAGGTACGCATCGTGTCGAACGACCTTGCAATCTTGTCCCGGCTCTGTCCGGGATCTATGTTGAGCAACGCTCCGATCTGCACCATTCTGTGTTCTGAAGAAACCCTATTTCTTCAAATTGCAAAAATAGGAAAAATCCTTTTAAAACTTTTAATTGGAACCTCAGGTTTATTAAAATTTTAATCAGGTCCGGACCGGAGTATCGGAGGGCATTCGCAGACCATGAATTATTATGCCGTTATTCTGAAAATTGCTAACTTGCGGAACTTGTGTGAACGAAGCCGAGGAACGATGAAAGGAAAGATTACGGGAATCATTCTGGCCCTGCTTGTGGCCATATCCTGCACAGGAAGGCAGGACGCGGAGGAACTTGTCGCTACCGGAAGGGAACAGCTTTCCGGAAAGGATTATGCACAGGCGATGATAACCCTCAGGGAGGCGGAGAAGCTGGTCGGGAATGACACCCTGCTCAGCGCGGAACTGCACAGGCTGCTGGGACGTTGCCTGGAGGCTGTCGGGAACCATCCGGACGCCATCTCCTGCCTCATCGCATCGACCAGGGAATATGGCAGCGTGGGCAAGGAGGCCAACGCGAGGCAGTCCCTCTATGAGACCGGACTGGCATATTCCGGAATAGGAGACCTCGTTCAGGCAGAACAGGCGCTGAAGACGGTCGTGCACGGCGCAAGGGCGGCGGCGGACACCATCATGGAGGCATATGCCTTGAGCGCATATGCCAACGTGTGCCTCGAGAAAGATCCGCAGGAACCCTCCCGTGCGGTGAATATGCTCATCAGGGTGAGGGATGAACTCAGATGCCCCCTGTCCGGCAGCGAGAAAGGGCTGATGGCTTATGCCTGGTCGCTGCTGGGTGACCGGCAGAAGGCCAGGTACTGGCTGGATGCCGCTGCCGCCGATGTTTCTTCGCCGGAAGAACTTGCGGTCCTCAGGTTCAGGGAATACCAGATCGCCAAGAGGGAGGGCGACTGCGGCAGGGCTCTCGGCGCCCTGGAGGAAGTCGTCTCAGGAAGTGAAGGAGGCAGGGATGTAAGGGACTCGGTGATGATACTGCAGGGCGAATACATCAGCCGCCAGAACGACCTGGCTAAGGCCAGGGCACAGGCGTCGGGAATGAGGACCCTCTTCCTGATTGCGGTCCTGATGGCCGCGGCTTTCGCGGTTTCGGGTTACTTCCGCGCGCAGAAGATTGCGGCGGAGCGGGAACTCGAGAAGGAGAGGCAGGAGACGGAGCGATACATGAACCTTGCCGAGGAACTCAAGGGCAGGCTGAAGAAGTCCTCGAGAACCGACGTTCTGGAGAGGCTATGCGAGAACTATTATATATATGAAGGCACGGACAATCTGCAGCCGAAGGTCCTGAGCGAAGTCAAGTCCGTAATCAGCGGCCTGAGGGAGAATCCCAAGACCCTCCAGGAACTCGAGGACAACCTCAACCTGGGCCACGACGGAGTGGTACGCAAGTTCAGGGAGCAGGTGCCCCGCCTCAAGGATGAGGACGTGAAGCTTTTCGTGTTCGCCGCCTCAGGTCTCTCGAGCACAGCGATGTCCACCCTGCTGGGAATGGAGAAGTCCGTCGTGTACAACCGCATCTACAGGCTGAAGGGCAGAATAGCCAAGGCTGGGGCCCCGGACGGGGAGATTTTTCTTCAATTACTAAACGGCTGATTGTCAGCATATTAACAAAACGCGAGAGAAAGCTATATTTTTATCGTTTTGTAAGTAGTTGATTTTCAATAGTCTGCAAAACCTTCGCGAGAGATTATTAAGGCCGGAATATTTTGAAAGGCCGGTTTTCATATCTATTTTTGCATCGTCGGATAAAGTAAGGTTCTCTTTTTGGGAGACTCCTTTCCCCGGCTTGGAAACAGAATCAACAACAATTAAAGATTTGCAATATGGAGATCAAGAAATCCGAAAAGGCCAGCCTTGAAAACAAAAGGTTCCTTTTTACTGAAGTCGGCTTCGTAGTCGCTCTCCTCATCGTGCTCGGCGCATTCGAGTACACCTCAAAGGAGAAGAAGACCGCAGTCCTCGAGGCAGACGAGACCATCGTCGAGGTCGAGGATATGGTTCCTATCACCCAGGAGACCCCTCCACCACCTGAGGCAGCTCCGAAGATTCCTATCCTTTCCGACAACATCGACATCGTGGACGATGACATCGAGGTTGACGACAGCATGTTCCAGAACCTCGAGGACAGCGATGACCTCGCAGTTGAGATCATGGACTATGTGGAGGAGGTCGAGGAAGAGACCGTGGAAGAGGAAGCCATTCCTTTCCAGCTCGTGGAGGAGAAGCCTTCTTTCCAGGGCGGTGACGCTAACCAGTTCTCAAAGTGGGTGAACTCAAAGCTCGTTTATCCTGAGATCGCAAAGGAGAACGGCGTGCAGGGTCGTGTAACCCTCCAGTTCACAGTGAATGCCGACGGTACCGTTTCCAACGTGAAGGTGCTCCGCGGTGTTGACCCGGCTCTCGACAAGGAGGCCGTCAGGGTCGTGTCAATGTCACCTAAGTGGAAGCCGGGCAAGCAGAGAGACCGCGCCGTGAAGGTTACCTACACCTTCCCTGTGATCTTCCAGCTCCGATAAACCCAAACACATATCAGTCCCAGCAGTCGATATCTGCATCGGGCATCTGACTCTTATGAAAGACGGGATCCTTGATTCCGTCTTTCTTCTGTTTCATGTAGTCCTCAAGCAGCCTGAAGACCAGGCCGGAAAGCTGGATTATGGCGAAAAGGTTGCAGGCGGTGAGCAGGGCCATGAACAGGTCGCCCAGACTCCAGACCAGGTCCAGGCTTGCAAAGGCGCCGAAAAGCACCATCACACCTCCGGAAAGAATGCGGTATATGTTCAGCACCGCCTTGTTCGAGGTCAGGAAACGGATGTTCACTTCGCCATAATAATAGTTGCCGATTATGCTGCTATAGGCGAAAAGCAATATGGCGACGGCGATGAAGTTCTTTCCGAAGATGCCGATTTCAGCTTCAAGTGCCGCCTGAGTCAGGGCAATTCCGTTCAGCCCGGAATTGGTGTCGATGCCGCTGAAAAGGATGATGAAGGCGGTGCAGCTGCAGACCAGGAGGGTGTCTGTGAACACGCCCAGAGCCTGTATGAGTCCCTGTTTCACGGGATGGCTGGTGCTGGCGGTAGCTGCGACGTTCGGAGCCGAGCCTTCGCCCGCCTCGTTCGAAAAGAGTCCCCTCTTTATGCCGTTCATCACCGTCGCGCCCAGACCTCCACCGGCTATCTGGGTGATGCCGAAGGCATCCTTCACTATCAGGGACACGACCTGCGGAATCATATCCGCATGGGATATGACGACGTACAGCGCAAGGGCGAGATAGCCTAGGGCCATGACCGGGACGATTACGCTGCTGACCTTCGCAATTCGGTGTATGCCCCCGAATATGACGGTGAGGGACAGTATGCACAGCAGCACTCCGACCAGGTGCGGATCAGCTCCGAAAGCCACCTGCATCGCGTCGCAGATAGTGTTGCTCTGGATGGAATTGTATGAAAGTCCGAAGGTTATGGAAATGAGAACCGCAAAGAGGACTGACAGCCAAGGCTTCTTGAGGCCCTGACTTATGTAGTAGGCCGGGCCTCCGATATAGGAATCGTCGGCCTTTTTCTTGAAGAGCTGGGCCAGGGTGGATTCCACGAAGGCGGTGGCGGATCCGAGCAGGGCTATGATCCACATCCAGAATACGGCTCCGGGACCTCCCACGGCGATTGCCGTCGCGACACCGGCGAGGTTTCCGGTCCCGACCCGGGTCGCCACGGACACGGCGAAGGCCTGGAAGGATGAAACCTGTTTCTTCCCGGCTTCCTTCTTCCCCGAATCCCCGAGAAGCCTGAACATTTCCCCGAACATGCGGAATTGGACCCCGCGGGACCTGAAAGTGAACCATAGTGCACATATTATGAGTATGGCTATGAGGAAATAAGCCCAAAGGGCGTCACCCACTGCAGTGATGGAACGGCAGAGAAAACCGTCAGCGGAAAACAATGCATCCATATTCTGTTGCTCTGATAGGACCGATGAATATATTCAAGCCGGCGTAACGCCGTGTACGGGAACGAAATTATTGAAAAAATACTAAAATCTGTGAAAAATAGCTTATATTTGCCGCAAAGACGGGTAGATAACTTGTCAAGTCCACGGGATTACGAGTTGCACTTGTTTGTATGAAAGCACGATACGGATCAGCCCTGACTTATTTCTAATTCCGCCCGTCCCTTGCAAAGACCACATATGCAGGGGATTGATTCTGTTTTGATTTTTATAGCACAACTATCATACTATTAACCAATAATTCAACAGTCAATGAAACGAATCTTTAACTTGCTGGGCACCCTCTGCTCTGTCTTTCTGATAGCGACAGTGGGTTGCTCGGAGATTGACATGTTCTCGATCAATGCGCCCGATGACCTGCAGGACAGGATCGACGCCATCGCCAATAACAAGGTTGACAGAGGCGACACGACCACGGTTGTCATCTCGACCGCAATAGCCGGTGCAGAAGACTGCAGTTCAGGATGGTGGACCGCATTCTCCGATTATTTCGAGATTCCGTCCAACAAACTTCTCCATCTTGAATTCGTGAATCACTCATCCAAGGCAAACAATTGGAACAACTGGAACCTCTGCGTTGCAAACGGAAAGGAAAGGGATGCGGATGGATATGCCGAGTATTTCGTCATCCGCGCCGACAACTACGGCTGGGATGGAACGATGTCCGGTACCGACGAGCGCTATAAATATGACGCCGCCATGCTCAAGACCGACTATGCCGAGGTAATCGGCGGTGAGGATTTCTGGAGTGTGTTCCGCGAAATCGTGGACGGCGCAAAGGTGGAGATGGACATAGACCACTCTTCCACAGGAGTGCTCTTTGTCAATGTGAAGATGACCTGTCCGGACGGGACCGTGCTCAACTGCGAGTACCAGAACGGTGTTTCCGCAACTGAGAGCGTGAACGCCTTCATTGTATGTGACGGCAGCTGGTTCGAGATGAAGGATGCCTATTTGATTCCGTCAAAGGTGACCGAACTCGAGGACTTCCCTGCTGTTTCAATCGTTGCCAGAGGTTATCCGTCAGCAATCGAGATCGGAGGCACTGACGTCTGGGGAGAGGCTGTAGCCACCGTCACTTTCGCAGACGGAACCACCCAGGAAGTCGGTCTTGATGACATCACCCTCTCTGTTCCTGACCTTACGGAAGTGGGAACAAAGACCGTCGTATATTCATACAGCAAGACCAAACTCGGCGAGTGGGGATCATCCGTAAACGGCTACTACACCATCGAGGTTACCAATCCTGTGAAAAGTCTGAGTATCATCAGCGCCCCGACCCTCACGACTTACTGGTATTTTGACGAGACCACCTACAAAGCGGACATCAACGGCCTTGAAGTCGAGGCGACCTATATGGACGGTTCAACTGGCATCATGGACAATAGAAGCTTGATCATCAGCGACATACAGGCATCCGAAGAAGGTCCTCAGGATATAACCGTGACATATGCGGGTGGCACCACCCCTGTTTCTACGACCTTCCAGGTGAACGTAAAGAAGGGAACTGCAGGAGTCGGCAGCCTCGACTTCACAAATGGATGGTGGGCAACTTTCAGCGAGAATGTCACCGTCGAAGAGAATGGATCGGCTACCTTCAGGTGCTTCCTCCTTTCGGACAATCTTATGAACTATCACAGTCCTTGCACCATACTGAGGAAACTGGACGGAATTACGGAATATGCCGTCGTCCGCATGGACAACTTCGGATGGGGCTCGGGATATGAAGGCACAGTTCTCGAAAGTGACTGGAACTTCGATACCTTCAGATTCAACCTCAACTATTCGGACGTCACCATCACGGTAACGAACAACGGCACTACTGCCGATGTCGTTTACGATGTAGTATATGCAAACGGCGAAAAGCACACCCAGAAGTATACAGGCATAACCATTGAAACGGAACTTCAGGTTGCTCTCGTCACAGAGTCGTCCTATCTCGTGCTTCACAATTAATCAAGAGCTAACAGAAAATGAAACATAACATAGCAAAAGCATTTCTCTGCGCCTTACTCGCGCTCGCACCTGCTGCTGCATCAGAGGCATTTGCGGCAACTTCAGAAGCGATGCAGCAGGCCAGAGTGACTGTCAAGGGCCAGGTCATTGACGAGTTCGGCGAGCCTGCAATGGGTGTAGGTGTCGTGATGAAAGACAATTCCACCGTCGGTACCACCACGGACCTTGACGGATACTTCACACTTTCCGCTCCATCCGGAGCTGTGCTCCAGTTCATCGCTCTCGGATACGAGAGTCTTGAGCTGACCGTACCCGAGGGGCAGGGGACAGTTGATCTTGGACAGGTCACACTCAAGGCGGAATCTACACTTCTCGACCAGATTGTCGTTGTGGGTTACGGTTCCCAGCGCAAGGTTGACCTCACCGGTTCGGTAGCGATAGTCGATGCCGACGAGATGAAGAAGGTGTCCAACAGCAACATATCCACAATGCTCGAGGGTAAGGTCGCCGGTGTACACATCACCTCTGACGGACAGCCTGGCGCCGATCCTTCAGTCCGCATCCGCGGTCTGGGCAGCTTCGGTGACACCAGCCCGCTCTACGTCATCGACGGCGTCCCTATGGGTACTTCCATCCGTGACTTCTCCCCTAATGACATCGAGACCATCCAGGTCCTCAAGGACGCATCCGCAGCAGCCATATACGGTTCACGTGCAGCGAACGGTGTGATAATCATCACCACCAAGAGCGGAAAGAAGAACCAGGCGATGAGAATCGACTACAGCGGATACCTCGGTGTGGACCGCATCCGCAAGGGTGTCTATGACGTAATGGATGCAGCCCAGTACGGACAGCATATGCGCAATCTCTATGCGAACAGCAACATGGATGCGCCTCTGGGATACATCGAAGGCAGCGACAAGTACGTGGACCCTTCAGTTGTCAACACCGACTGGTTCGACGAGATGTTCAAGACCGGCATACGTCAGAACCATAACGTCAACCTCTCGGGAGGTGGTGAGAACAACACCTACAACATCGCGCTTGACTATTTCAGCCAGAGGGGTACCCTCCAGGGCGCAGGTCCGAACTACGACCGCTACACCGCACGCGTGAACAACACCATGGACGTCAAGTTCCTCAAGCTCAGGACAGGTATCACCTACAGCCACAGCAACCAGGACAACATGGGTCTTTCCAACGCGAACGAATATGTCCAGGGTCTCTACGGCCAGCAGTATCCTGTGATGGCTTCAGCCCTGCTCATGCCTCCTAGCGTGCTCGCATATGACGACAGCACCTGGTGTCTGGACGGCATACTCGGTTCTGCTCCAAGCTATTCTTACGACTCCTACGGCTTCGGTACCTACTACGACACCGTACACGGAGACCTCCGTATGACCAACCCTCTGCTCACCAACAACCTGCTTGAAAGGAACGCGAAGGTTGACCGTATCGTGGCAACCGCGACAGCAACGGTGGACCTGCTGGGAATGTTCGGTTATCACAATGAGAACCACAGCCTCAGCTACAACCTCAACGTTTCCTACAGCAAGACCTTCGCAAAGGACTTCACCTTTGTCCCTGCGTTCATCCAGAGCAACACCAACTACCTTACCAAGACCAACGAGACTCTCTCACAGGGCAACAGGACATACACCGACGGCCTCGTCGAGAACTATCTCACATATGACGGCAAGTTCGGCAGACATCATCTGAACGCTGTAGTCGGCCAGACCTTCGAGAACGAGTATTTCCACCATCTCTACGCAAGTGGAGTGAATATGCCGGAGCCATATTACCTGCAGATCGGAAATGCCGAGACCAGGAATGCGGGCAGCTATGAGAGCGAGCACGTGCTGGCTTCCTACATCGGCCGTCTGAACTACGACTTTGACGGCAAGTACCTGCTCCAGGGCACTGTCCGCCGTGACGGATCCAGCCGTCTTTCTTCGGATGACCGCTGGGACTGGTTCCCTTCATTCTCCGCAGGATGGAGAATAGACAAGGAGAACTTCTTCAACGTGGACAGCCACAAGATCAGTCTGCTCAAGCTGCGTGCAAGCTACGGAGTCCTCGGTAACGAGAACATCGGCGAGTACCAGTATATGGACACAATGATGAGGGGCAACTACACCTACAGCTTCGGCGGCAACAAGGTAACCGGTTCAGCCATATCCAACTACGTCAACACCGCCATCCGCTGGGAGAAGAAGAAGACTCTGGATGTGGGCTTCGATTATGCGATGTTCGGCGGCAGGCTCGAAATCAACGGCGACTGGTACCGTTCAGTTTCCGAAGACCTTCTCTACAGCGTGGCAGTCCCTGCGGAGGCTGGCGCCACCAACGGTTCCGTGACGATGAACGCCGCAACCATGGTCAACACCGGATTCGAGCTCTCTGCCGGCTACCACAACTATGACAACGAATTCAAGTATGACATCACCGGAAACCTCACCATCCCTACCAACAAGGTGACCAGCCTCGGCGTTTCAGGCGAGGCCCGTACCGACGGTTACTGCCGCACGGTAGTGGGCAGCGAGGTGGGCCGATTCTACGGTTATGTTTACGAAGGCATATTCCAGAGCCAGGAGGAGATCGACAACCGCGTGAATGATCTCGGAGAGCACGTGACCCAGAACGGCGCGCAGCCAGGCGACGTCATATACAAGGATGTGAACAACGACGGAAGCATCACCGATGCTGACCAGGACTTCCTCGGAAGCGGTATGCCTAAGCTTCAGTTCGGTCTGAGCTTCAGGTTCGAGTACAAGAACTTCGACCTGAATGTAGCCACCTTCGGAGCAGCCGGATACAAGGTCCTCGACTTTGTGGATATGGCTCTGCGCAGCTCATACGGCATCACAAACAAGAGCACCGAGCTTGTCAATGCCTGGACTCCGGAGCACCCGAGCACCACGACTCCTAGGGTTTACTATTCAAGCACAGGTTCCATCTCCAACGATATGTTCAGCTCACGCTATCTCCAGAACGGAGCATACTGGAAGATTTCCAATGTGGAGCTCGGCTACAATCTCAAGGACGACTGGTTCAAGGGCATAATCTCAGGCGTACGCGTGTATGTCTCAGGTCAGAACCTCTATACCCTCAGCAAGTACAGAGGCTACAACATCGACTTCGCAGGCGGCACCTTCACCCCGGGATTCAACTACTGCTCTTACCCGACTCCTGTGACCTTCATGTTCGGAGCCAAGCTTTCATTCTAAGTCAAATTCAGGAACATTTTGTATATGAAAAAGATAAATATGATATTCGGGGCTCTGGCCGTCGCTGCCGGTTTGGCTTCCTGCAACGATGCCCTGAACGTGAAGAACCCGAACAACCAGACAACATATGACTTCGGAAACACCGAGTCAGACCTCCAGGAGGCCGTGATTGCCTGCTACAACAGAATCCGCCTCGAAGGCACCTTCGCCCGCGTCGGCTACACCATGGATGCCGTCAGGGGTGATGAGGTATGGAATGCTTCCCAGGTATGGTATCTTCCATATGACAACCTCAACTCGCTGAACACCGACGAGATCGGAAACCAGTGGATATGGCGTGACTGCTACCATGTTGTGAACCGCTGCAACTACGTACTCTCGAAGGTTGACGTAGCCCTCAAACCGGGCTCGGACAGCTACAATGAAATCAAGGGACAGGCCCTCTTCCTCAGGGCGCTCGCATATTACGAGCTTGCAACCTACTACCAGAGAGTTCCTCTCTTCATCGACTATGCCCAGTACTCCTCTCTCGAGACCATGTATGCGGCAAATGTCGACCAGGACACAGTGTTCGACCAGATCGACGCCGACCTTCTGGAGGCGATGTCACTTCTTCCTTCCCGCGACAAAGGCGGCGAGTGGGCAAAGGGACGCGCGACCTGCGGTTCCGCTGCCGGATACCTCGCACGCTCATATATGTTCAGACACAGGTTCGAGGAGGCATATACAGTGCTGAAGGACATCATCGCAGGCAAGTACGGCAATTATGACCTGATGCCGGATTATGGCGACAATTTCAAGGAAGGCGCCGAGTTCGAGAACAACAAGGAGAGCCTCTTCGAGGTTCAGTTCATGGACTATGGCACCGGCGGTCCTGATGACGAGTGGACTCCGGTGAACATCAGCTCGAACGCCTCCCAGGGACATGCAGTCGAGAGCAACTACGGACCTGCCGACTTCGGCAGCTGGGCTGACCTTGCGGCTTCCCCTTGGCTCTACAACCTTTTCAGGGCAGAGACCTGCACAGACGGTCGTCTTGACCCTAGGCTTTACTGGACACTTTGCACATATGAGCCTGAATATGACTCATATACCGGAGCAAAGACAGCTGCATACCCAGGCGGAGACCCTCGCTGCAACAAGGTTTACACTGAAGAAATCACCGCCTCACCTGTCAGCAACAAGGCCAACGGAGGCATAGCCATCGCCAAGTTCACCAACGCCCGCAACAACCTCTACCGTGACATCGTCTGCGGACTGAAGTGCGGTGTGAACCTCAGGCTGATGCGTTTCAGCGACGTGCTTCTCCGCGCGGCAGAGTGCGAGAACGAAATCAACGGTCCTACCGATGTGGCTATAGAGTACATCAACCGGGTGCGCAGGAGAGTTGCTCTCCCGGATCTCGAAAAGAAGGATTTCCCTAGCGCTGACGCCCTCTTCGAGCAGATTGCAAACGTGGAGCGTCCGAAGGAGTTCGGCTGCGAGAACGGCCGAGGCATAGACCTCATCCGCTGGGGCTTCTTCTATGACGAGGCCCGCCTGCAGCAGATTTCACAGCACTCAGCCTACAGGCGCGACGGACTGCCAAGCACCGGAGAAGTGAGTCTGGAGGAAGCGGATGACTACTCATACAAGTACTACAACCCTGGACACGAGTACTTCCCTATCGCCCAGAGCACCCTCAACGCCAATCAGAATCTCAGCGGCAATTCAGCCAACGAGAACCACGACAACGGAGAGGAGTTCCTCGCGAAGTGGAACGTGCGTCCTGTAGTCCAGCTCAACCGATAGACCAGTTTTCACAAATCAGGGCGGGCATTTGTCCGCCCTGTATCATATCAACATAAAGGAAAATGCAAAGAAAGATATCCATAAGCTTTGCTGCAGCGCTGCTTGGCGCCTGTCTGCTCTGGACATCCTGCGGGAAAGATCCGCAACCGGAAAATGGCGGAAACAACAAGCCGGAACCCGGGGAAGCCAGTTATGAACTTACCGTCCCCCAGGTATCAGAAATCACGGTCAACAGCGCGAAGGTCAGTTCGACCACAGACCTGAAGAACATAAGCAAGAAAGGATTCGTCTATTCCACTAAGAGCAACCCTACCATCTCTTCCTCAAGGCAGATGTGTGAAGGGGACGCTTTCAGCCTGACTCTCGAAGGCCTGTCCTCGGGCACCACATACTATGTGAGGGCATATGTCCTTGCCGACAGCAAGACATACTACTCCGAACAGAACAGTTTCCAGACCGAAAGCTCAGGAGACCTGTCGGATTACAAGGCTCCGTCATATGCCGACGACTACCGCTCGATTTCAGGCTGGGAGAACAGGGCATCGTGGAACCTTGCCAACGTACACGACCCGACGGTCTTCCTCGCCGATGACGGCTATTACTACATGTATCAGACTGATGCATCTTTCGGAAACGCCCACGATGGTCACGGCCATTTCCACGGCCGCAGATCGAAGAACCTGATCGACTGGGAATATCTGGGAGGCACGATGACATCGGTTCCGTCCTGGGTGCTGGAGAAGAGCAACGAGTTCCGTGCAGGAATGGGTCTGGGCAAGGTGACCGAACCTCAGTACGGTTACTGGGCCCCTTCCGCAAGGAAGGTCAGCGTAAACGGCAAGACCATATACAGAATGTATTACTCCATAGTCATGGACAACTACATCGGAAACGGAAAGCCGGCAAGCACCGCATTTGACGGAACCTGGACGGAAAGGGCGTTCATCGGCCTGATGGAAACGGAGAATCCTGCAGACAACGGCAGCTGGGTTGACAAGGGCTATGTCATCTGCTCTTCTTCCGACCGTGGGCTGGATTACAGCAGGAAGAGCACGTCCGACTGGGAAGGATACTTCAGGTTCAATGCGATAGACCCTTCATACATAGTGACCCCCGAGGGTAAGCACTGGCTTATCTACGGCAGCTGGCACAGCGGGATAGCCGCAGTGGAACTGGACCCCGAAAGCGGAAAGGTGAAGGCGGAATTGCCAAATCCATGGGGAACCGAAGCTGAAATCGCCCCATACGGAAAGCTCATCGAGAGCCGCGGCGGACGCTGGCAGGGATCCGAGGGCCCGGAAGTCATATACCGCAACGGTTATTATTATCTTTTCCTGGCATATGACGGTCTGGACGTACCTTACAACACCCGCGTGGTAAGGTCGGCAAATGTTGACGGACCTTATGTGGACATCAACGGAAGCGACGCGACGGATCTTTCACAGGCATATCCGATTCAGACCCATCCGTATGCCTTCGCGGATGACCGCGGCTGGGTAGGCATCAGCCACTGCGCTGTTTTCGAAGACGGGAAAGGCAACTGGTTCTATGCTTCGCAGGCCAGGTTCCCGAACAGCGATACCGACAGCTGGGCGCCGAATGCCGTAATGCTCGGTCACGTCAGAAAGATAGTCTGGAGCGAGGACGGCTGGCCTATGGTACTGCCCGAGAGATACGGCGCAGTTCCGGATCTGGAAATCAGCGCCGACGAAATCTGCGGCAGCTGGGAGCATATTGATCTGAGTTATGCCTATGCACAGCAGAGGACGTCTCAAATCATGACCTTCGGCGAGGACGGAAAGATCAGCGAAGGCCCGTGGAGCGGTGCAAGCTGGAGTTTTGACCCTGAAACGCGCCGGATCAGCGTCTCCAACGGAGTCACGCTATATGTGGAGAGGGAGTGTGACTGGGAGGCCAAGCCGAGGAAAGCAAGTCTGGTCTATGTCGCCCACGGCAACAACAAGACCTACTGGGGCAAGAAAGCCAAGTAAGTTCTTTCGGTCACCGGGCAATCATCCGGAAAAAATGAAAAGTTGCAGACCGGCATCACTGCCTGCCTGCAACTTTTTTCATATCGGTACTGCCGCTACTGGCAATTCTCTTCTTCAAGTGTATATGCCGAACTGCCGTCGAAGCAGTGGGTGCAAACCTGACATTTTTCAAGTCCGATGGCAGAGATGATGGACTCCAGTTTGCTGAACTTCAGGCTGTCGAGATTGAGTCTTCGGGCTATCTCGGAGACCATTCTCTCATATTCCGGAGTGCCCGCGGTGGCATATGCATCAAGATTCCTGTCCGGATCGCCCTCGAGATCCTGGATTATCTGGCGCGTGATGAGTTCCATCTTGCTCTTGCTCGAGGTGAAATTCACGAACGGGCAGGCGTGGATGAGCGGAGGGCAGGCAATACGCATATGCACCTCCTTCGCCCCTATGCCATGCAGCAGTTTGGTACTGTCCCTCAGCTGCGTGCCCCTCACTATGCTGTCGTCGCAGAAGAGCACTCTCCTGTCCTTGAGTATGGCCCTGTTAGGTATGAGCTTCATCTTCGCAACGAGGTTGCGCATGGACTGGTTGACAGGGGTGAAGGAGCGCGGCCAGGTCGGGGTATATTTGCAGAACGCCCTCTGATAAGGGACTCCGTGGCCTGCGGCATAACCCAGAGCCATGCCGATGCCGCTGTCAGGGATGCCGCTGGCTATGTCCACCTGCGTTTCATCCTCCTGACCCATGATCCTTCCGGACTCATAACGCATCTGCTCGACGTTCTTGCCTTCGTATATGCTGGTAGGGAATCCGTAGTAAATCCAGAGGAAAGAGCATATCTGCATCTTCCTGTTGGGTTTGCGCAGCTGCGTGAATCCGTCAGCGCCAACCTTTACTATTTCGCCCGGCCCGAGGAAGTAGTCCACCTCATATCCCAGGTTGGCGAAAGATGTGGTCTCGCTCGCCACCGCATAGGCTCCGTCCTTGCGGCCCAGCACCAGAGGGGTGCGTCCCCAGCTGTCCCTGGCGGCAATCAGGCCGTCCTCGGTCAGGAGCAGCATGGTGCAGGAACCCTTGATTCTCCTGTAGACTTCCTCTATGCCCGAAACGAAATCGGAACCCTGGATGATGAGCAGGGACACCAGCTCGGTAGGATTGATCCTGCCGCTGCTGAACTCGCTCAGAGGCATATTCCTGCGGAGCATCTCGTCGGATATCTCCTCCAGGTTGTTGATTTTTGCGACTGTGACTATGGCGAACTTTCCCAGATGGGAGTTCATCAGGAGAGGCTGGGCGTCCGTGTCGCTGATGACACCTATGCCCGAATTGCCCTTGAACTTCCCGAGTTCAGGTTCGAAACGTGTACGGAAATATGTGCTCTCCAAACTGTGGATGCTTCTGAAGAAACCGTCCTCGGGGCTGTAGGTAGCCATTCCCGCACGTCTTGTGCCCAGATGGGAATGATAGTCCGTTCCGTAGAAAAGATCATTTGCGCAAGGCTGTTCCTTGGCGATGGTTCCGAATATTCCGCCCATATTGTTGTTCGTTTACGGGGCGCAAATTTAGTCAAAATCCGTCAATTTCTAGCAATTTTCTTTCAGCATCGGCATATGCTTTTGTGCAAGACCCGGACACAGCGATTCCCGATAGGATTCCAGTGATTATTTCACTACATTTGTCAGAGGCCCTGCCTTCGGGATTCCGAGTATGGCCGACAGACTAAACAGCAATCATCATGACACTTCTTAAAACACTGACCTGCAGCATTGCGGTCGCACTTTCCCTTCCCCTGACAAGCGCCGCCCAGGATGCTCCGGACGCCTGCACCAGCATAATGGTAGGACGCGAGGCCTCGGTGGACGGTTCCGTCATCACCAGCCACAACTGTGACAGCTGGTACAGGACCTGGATGCAGGTACAGCCGGCACAGGACTACCCGCGGGACACCGTGACCGCCATCTACGGAGGCAGGATGCACACGGAATACCCTTCATCAATGGACGGAGTCACAGAGCGCGGAAGCATACCCCAGGCATCCCACACCTACCGTTTCCTCGACACGGCCTACCCTTGCCTGAACGAACACCAGCTGGCCATGGGCGAAACCACCTACACCGGCCGCAAGGAGATGCAGAACGAGAAAGGGATGTTCATGATAGAGGAACTCCAGAGAATAGCCCTCCAGCGCTGCCGCAGCGCCAGGGAAGCCATAAGCCTGATGGGCAGTCTGATAAAGGAATATGGCTACGGGGATTCCGGAGAATGTCTCACCATCGCCGACCCCCGGGAGGTCTGGATATTCGAAGTCCAGGGCGAAGGCCCGGACAGGGTCGGAGGCGTATGGGCGGCACAGCGCATACCGGATGACCATATAGCCGTTTCGGCAAACATCAGCCGTATCGGAGTCATCGACTTCAAGGACAAGGAGAATTTCATGTACTCTGACAATGTGCGCGAAGTGGCCAGGAAGATGGGCTTCTGGGACGGCAAGAGCCCGTTCTCCTTCTGGAAGGCATACAGCGGCGTGAACTATATGAACGAACCGAAGAACTACAGCGTACGTGAGCTGTACATCATGCAGCAGCTGGCCCCGTCCGCCGGGTTCACGGCCGAGATGGACGAACTGCCGCTGAGCGTGCGTCCCGACAGGAAGGTAAGCGTCGCCGACGTGTCCCGTCTTCTGGGAACATACTACGAAGGAACGGAACTCAACCTCAGCGGCCGCCTGAAGGTTGCAAACCCGGCAAAGAAAAAAGACGCAAGCCAGCCCGACAGCATAGTAAGCCCGAGGGCGAACCCTTGGATGAGACCGGACGAAATCGCCATCTACGAAGCCCTGGGAGACGATGCCATGCACAACATACGCACCGTAAGCGTGTCATGGTGCGCATATTCCACTGTCATCCAGTGCCGTTCATGGCTTCCTGACGCCGTAGGCGGAGTCGCATGGATAAGCCTTGACAACCCCGGGCAGTCACCACGCTTCCCGGTATTCGCAGGCAACACGGAACTCCCTCAGCTCCTCTCCATATGCGGACAGCACCGTGAGAGGGATGATGCTGCCCTGTGGCACTTCCGCAGGGCAAACCGCCTCGCCACTGTCAACTGGGGACTGTGCCGCAAGACCCAGGAACCCGCCCGCGACTATTTCCTCAGCAAAGGAGAACGGGAAATGCCTATGGTCGAGAGTTCCTATGCCCGTATCCTGGAGGAGAGCGGCGAGGAAGCAGCCGCAGAGATGCTCAACGGCTATGCCCGCGACTTCTTCGGAGCCACAATACTCCGCTGGGACGAACTGGAGAACATGTTCTGGCGCGAACTCTGGCAGGGATTCTGATTTGAATTACTAAAACTGACTGAAATATGACCACCTTTGGAAAAATCTCCCTTGCGATTGCAACTGCGGTCCTGGCCTTGTCAGGCTGCGGCAGACGCGGGCCCGTGGATGTAAGGACCGCATCGGGTACCGTCAGCATATCCCCGCTGACAGACAACAGCGTGAGAATCCGTGTTGCCGGAGCGGAGACCTATGAACCGGAAGAACTCTATTACACCGAAAAATGCGCAAGACCACGTTTCAGGATAGTCGAGGACGAACAGACCGTGACCGTCATCCAGCAGAAGATCCGTACGGTCTGCGACAAGACAGACGGCAGGCTCCGTTTCTTTGACGGGGACGGGAATCCGCTGCTCAGCGAAAGCGAAGGCGGCAGGAAAATCGGGGAGACCCGGATCGGAAACACCCCCGCTGTCTCCGTTTCCCAGAGATTCGAGAGGCAGGAAAAGGACCATCAGTTCGGCCTGGGGCAGTTCCAGGACGGATACCTCGACGTCAGCGGCCTCACCAGGAGGCTCACGCAGGTCAACACACAAATATCCATCCCCGTTGTCATATCCAATAAAGGATATGGCATATTCTGGAACAATTACGGTCTGACCGATTTCAACCCTTCCGAACAGGTGGTGAAGCTGGAACGTGCAGAAGACGGCGATGGTAAAGCCATATACGTAAATGCGACAAGCACTCACGGCAACATACGGGAAAGGCGTATGTTCGAGACTTTTAAAGGCGAGTTTACAGCCCCGGAGGACGGACGGTATTCCCTGCTGCTGGATGTCGGCCAGAAAATGGCCAGAAAGCTCTATATGGAAATAGACGGAGAGGTGGTCTCCGACCTGAACAATCCCTGGCTGCCTCCTACCACTTCGGTGAAGATGGATCTGACGGCTGGAACGCACAGCATAGTCGTGCGCGGGTCCAGGGGTGACAGTCCTTCGGTAGGATGGAGGCTCGACAGGGGGGATACCGAATTCAGCTCGCCGGTAGCTTCCGCTCTCGACTACACCGTATTCAGCGGAAGTGCTGACGAGATAGTAGGCGCATTCAGAACTCTTACCGGCAAGGCTCCGCGCATATCTGACGCCGCCCTCGGTTATGTACATTGCCGCGAGCGCTATGTCTCTTCCGCCGACCTGCTTGAAAACGCCCGGACCTTCAGGGAGAAGGGCATACCCGTTGACATCATAGTCCAGGACTGGCAGTGGTGGGGCAGGACCGGATGGAACTCCATGCAGTTCGACCCTGAGAATTATCCTGACCCTCAAGCACTTGTGGACAGCCTCCACGATATGGACATGAAACTGATGCTCTCCGTGTGGTCCAAGATTGACCGTTCCAGCGAACTGGGTCACCGGATGGATTCCCTGGGATACTATATCGACGGCACGGACTGGATCGATTTCTTCGATGCTGACGCATCGGCATATTACTGGAAGAATTTCGAGGAGAAGCTCGTGAGCCTGGGCATCGATGCCTGGTGGCTGGATGCTACGGAACCGGAGAATGACGACCTCGCGGGAAGAACGGTGGGAAAGGACAATCTCCCGGGAGAACTCTACAGGAATGTATATCCCCTCAAAGTCGTCAAGACCGCATATGAAGGACTGCGCAAGGCAAGACCGGACGAAGAACCGCTTATACTCACCCGCAGTGCCGCTGCCGGAATGCAGAGATATGGCGCCGTGACCTGGAGCGGAGATGTAGGAAATGACTGGGAGACACTGAGGCGGCAGATAATAGGAGGCCTGGGCATGATGTCTGCCGGACAGCCTTGGTGGACCTATGATGCAGGCGGATTCTTCCGCCCCGGAAATCAGTACGAAGATCCTGATTATCAGGAGCGTATGCTGCGCTGGATACAGACTGCGGTGATGTTGCCGGTGATGAGGGTGCACGGTTATATGAGCAAGACCGAACCTTGGCGTTATGACGCCGCGACAGAAGAGTTCTTCGTGAAGGCCATAGGCGACAGGAAGGAACTCTTCCCTTACCTGAGAAGTTGCGCCGACAGGGTTGCACGCGAAGACTACACCCTGATGCGTCCGCTGGTATTCGACTTCCCGGATGACGAGGAGGCGATGAAGCAGGACACCGAATATATGTTCGGACCTAAGTATCTGGTATGTCCGGTGCTCGCGCCTTCAGTGACATCCATGACCGTATACCTGCCGGAAAACGACAACGGCTGGAAACGCCTGGACGACGGCAGCACCTACGCCGGCTCTGAATATGTCGAAGTGCCGGTGCGTCCTGACTCGATTCCAATTTTTGAACGTCTCTGAACATTTGACCTTGCAACTACAATAATCCGAAAGATATGAAAAAGATTCTCATCCCCCTTTTGCTTGCGGGTGCGCTTGCTTGCTCCTGCGCATCGGACACGACTCCTCCTCTTGTATATGGAGACGAAAACACCGGCGCGGCTTTCGAAAAGCCGGTATTGCCTGCTTTCGACGAGCTCGAACGCATCGCTACCCTTCCTGACCCGCTGGAATGGTCTGACGGCAGCGGACGCGTGAAGAAGTTCTCCCAGTGGGAGAGGAGAAGGAACGAAATCATGGCCGAACTCTATGAATATGAGGTGGGCTGGAAGCCTCAGACCCCGAAGGAGTGCACCAAGGCCACGCTCCAGGGCGACACCCTGCTGGTTGTGGAGGTGAGCGTCAACGGTGAGAGCATCACGATGAACTGCCCTCTCAAGATTCCTCAGACCGAGGGTCCTCATCCTCTGATGATAGGTATAGGAATGGGAGCCAACCCCGGCAGCCTGCCACGCGACATATTCGCCAGCAGGAATATAGCCATAGTGGGTTTCCCTTTCCCTGCTGTGATGAGCCACACCCAGACCAGGGGCAACGAGCCTGTGAACAGGCTGTACCCTGAGCTTGAGGAGAACGGGGCGTACTGTATGTGGCCTTGGGGCGTCAGCCGGCTTATCGACGGTCTCGAGCAAGTGGCACCGCAGCTCGGACTGGACCTCACCCGCATAGGCATCAGCGGCTGTTCCTTCGCCGGCAAGATGGCCCTCTGGTCAGCCGCACTGGATGAGAGAATCGCCCTGACCATAGCGCAGGAGCCGGGTGGCGGCGGGGCTGCAGCCTGGAGGTACACCGAAACTCTCGGCTGGGTCGAAAGGCTCGGTTCCACCAACTTCTCCTGGTTCAAGGAGAGCATGAAGCAGTTCGAAGGAGACAATGTCTCCAAGTTGCCTATGGACCATCATGAGCTCTGCGCCCTTATCGCGCCTCGCGCTCTTCTGGTACTCGGAAACACTGATTATGAATGGCTTGCAGATGAATCCGGATATGTATCCTGCGTTGCTGCAAGAAAGGTCTGGGAAGAATTCGGCATAGCCGACAGGATGGGCTACAGCATTCAGGGCGGCCATATGCACTGTATGTTGCCAAAGGAGCAGTATCCGGACGTGGAGTGCTTCGTGGACCGCTTCCTGCTCGGAAAGGATGTTCCTACCGTGGTTACCAACGCTCCTATGTTCGAAGATGTCGACACCGCATCCTGGATGCCTTGGGCAGTGACGGCTGAATGACCATGTTCAGGAAACTGTTTTCATTTGCAGCCGCAGCCGTACTGGTCTGCAGCTGCGGCGGATATGGGCTCAAGTCTCCTGACGGAAGCCTCGACGTAGCCATATTCCGGGACAAGGTCAAAGGGCAGGTCATGTTCAGGCTTTCGGCCGGGGAGAGGATTGTTCTGGACAGCGTGAAGCTGGGTCTGGGTACCGACGCCTGCGTCTGGGACGAAGGCCTGGAAATGAAGGCCGGTCCCGTTTCGCAGGTGCATGAGGTCTATGATATGGTCAGCGGAAAGCGAAGCCATATTGACAAATATGCCAACGAAATGACTCTCAGCCTGTTGAATGCTGACAACGAGGAACTTCAGCTCCGTTTCAGGCTCTTTGACGACGGTCTGGCCTTCCAATATATATTGCCTCACGGAGCAGGGGTGCTGACCTGGGAAGGGACGGAATACCTCATCCCCGTGGGCGTGAACCGTTGGATGCAGAATTATGAGCCTGGCGGTTACGAGGCTTTCTACCCGAAGGCCACCGACGGCAGCAAGGTAAGCTGGAAGCAGAGGGAGAGGACGGACTGGGGCTATCCCGCGCTAGTCGAACCATCCGAAGGTCTCTTCGCCCTTGTCACAGAGGCGAATATGAGAAAGGGGCATTGCGGATCGTATCTGCTGAATGACAATGCCGGACCTCACTACAGGGTGATGCTGGCGGAGGACAGTCTCGCCGTGGGGCAGGAGAGATGGGAGTCGCCTTGGAGGGTGATTATCGCCGGAGAGCTTTCCGACATAGTCGAATCCACGCTTGTGACCGATGTCTCCGATCCTTCCCGGATAGATGACACCAGCTGGATACAGCCCGGCCCCGTGTCCTGGATATACTGGGCCAACAATCACGGTTCCAACGACTTCCGCATAGTCACCGAGTATATGGACCTGGCCGCGGAGATGGGATGGCCATATGACCTGATCGATGCCGAATGGGATGTGATGGGCAACGGTGGCGACGTGGAGGACGCGTTGGCATATGCCGTCGCGAAGGGTGTGAAGCCTATGATTTGGTATAATTCCAGTACGGGCTGGATCAACGGAGCCCCGACGCCTTATTACAGGCTGAACGCTCCCGAAGACAGGGAGAAGGAGTACAGTTGGCTCAACAGTCAGGGCGTTGCCGGCATCAAGGTGGATTTCTTCGCCGGAGACAGGTCCGGGGATATGGATTATTACATTGACCTGATGAGCGATGCCGCAAGGCACAGGCTGATGATCAATTTCCACGGAGCTACCATTCCGCGCGGATGGCAGAGGACCTGGCCTAATCTGATGACCATGGAGGCGGTATATGGCGCCGAGTGGTACAACAATATGCCTGTCCTGACCTCGAGGGCGGCGGTGCACAATGCCACATTGCCATATACAAGGAATGTCATAGGTTCGATGGACTATACTCCGGGCACTTTCTCGGATTCGCAGCATCCTCATATCACGACTCACGGACACGAACTTGCGCTGACAGTGCTGTTCGAGTCTTCGCTCCAGCATATGCCTGACAGTCCGCAGACTTACCGGAGCCTTCCTGACAAAGTCAGGGCTGTGCTTTCTTCACTTCCGACCGCCTGGGATGAGACCCTGCTGCTTGAGGGTTATCCCGGAGAAAGCGCAGTCATCGCCCGCCGCAAGGGCAAGAGCTGGTACATAGCCGGAATCAACGGTCTTGACGAGGCCCGGACTCTGACTTTCAGCCTCTCGCGTCTTTATGAATATGGCAACGTGGCCAGGCTTTTCGCCGACGGTGACACGGACCGCAGCTTCGCGATTTCCGATCTTGACCTGAACGGAACCGGGTCTGACATTTCGGTCAGCTGCCGGGCCAGGGGCGGGTTCCTGATGGTGATACGATAGCATTGTATGTTCCAAAACCAATCGTTTATTCTTTGAAGGAAACTTTTACTAGTGATTTCGGATATGAAACAGTTATTTTTAGCCGCAGACCAAATCAAAAGGCTTATTGAACCTATGGGGTATTGTATTGCGTCGGACCGGATTACCGTCGATGGAGGAAAAGTTGGATACATGTACCGGGAAGAAGGTGATGAACCGTCAGATAGCGGATGGCGGTTTTTTGAAGGCAGTGAAGACCAAGAGTATACCGATGACCCCAGCCATTTTGAACTCTACGATGTCAATACCATCGCGAATTATGACATGGAGATAATCCCATTACTTGATTCGCCCATCTGCAGTGCTTTTGAAAGAACACCCTCAGGGCTTCAAGCGATTCCAGAAGGCTTTGAGTCATTACCCGAAGAATAGCCTTTCGGAGTCCGAAAATAGCCAGCCGCTGTTGTTGTTCGCCGGCCCACCTCAGGAAAACAAGGAAGTGCCACAGATGGGTCTGGAAGGTAGGTTGTCAATGAATTTCCGGATGCAGCAGCATCTTGGTGCAAACATGCCACTTATCTGTGGAAGTATCAAGCATTAAAAGTAATTTTTAACAGCAAACTCATACTGCTCTATGAAAATCTGCTTGAATGCTGCAATATTTCTACCTGTATAGTCATAGTTATCCTCTTCTATCGGGACAAAAATAATACTATTTTTCAAATTTTCGGGACAAACACGGCGTATTATGACCCGATTGAAGGCCCTCTTTGTCCCGAATAATATTCTCAATGACCCCATCTTAATGAGGCCTATGAATATGTTCGTATCACTGACAACAAGTTCGTGAAGGTCCGTTTCACTCTTTGCTTTATTCGCTTTTGCGTTTTCTTCTGCACAAGAAGAATTTGGGACATATCATTGTTCGTACTATGATTATGATCTCCAGATTCTAGCAAGTGAGGGGGATTAGCGCAGTCGCTGCGTTTCTTTGCATGGCGAAACGTGTCTTGAGTTCGGCTCCAGTCTGGCACAGGGTGGTGTTCGGCTGCGCGAGGTAGACCACGAACAGTATCCGGTCGAACTGCTCATCCAGCAGGCGTTGACGCCTGAAGAGATTTGAAGCGAACACCTGCCATAGAATTTATTTTGCAAATTGTAATAAATTTATTACCTTTGCGGTATGAGGAAGATTTACAGAACCGAAGCTTTCGATGAGTTTTTCGAGTCCTTGCCGGATAATGTCAAGGAGAAGGTTCGGTATCTGCTGTTTATGATAACCGAGGTGAAGGTTGTAAACACCAAGGTGGTCAAGAAACTGGTTGATACGGATTTCTATGAACTGCGTATATCTGTAGGCAACGAGTATCGGGCGATTCTTTTTACGATAGACCATGATAACATTGTACAGGCTGAGCAAATTTTGCTGCTCAACGGTTTTATGAAGAAGTCCACCAAGGACTATAAGAAAGAGATACAAAAGGCACAACATATTTTGGACACGTATTATGAGAAAGAAGATTGACATAGAGAAAATCCAGAAACTATCCACTACTGAGGATATGTTTCAGCAGGAATACGGGCCAAAGGGAACTGCCCGGCGAGAGGAGTTCGAGGCAAAGGCTCGTGCTTGGTACTATGCTGAGGTGCTTCGTGATGCCAGAAAAGCAGCAGGGATGACTCAGCAGCAGCTTGCCGATAAAATCGGCAAAAAGAGAGAGTATGTGGCCCTTCTTGAAAAGGGAGAGACAGACATGCAACTCTCTACTTTTCTTATGATTTCTGATGCGGTAGGTTTGAAATTTGGGCTTACCCTGTAACTTTTAAACACCCTCCTTTTGAATCTGGCAGGCGAGGGAGGAGAGGGATTAGCCACGCAGAGCGTGACTTTTCCCTGGCCGCTTGTCCGGGGGGATTTGCGCAGTCGCTGCGCTCCTTTGCAGGCTCCCTCCCCGCTTCCCGTGGGGGATTAGCCACGCAAAGCGTGACTTTTCCCCTCCCGCTCGCCGCGGGGGCCCTTGCAAAGCATTTGAAGC
>JAEDLE010000017.1 GCA_016295455.1 Bacteroidales bacterium | reverse complement strand
GCCTCGAGCAGCACCTTTCTTACCGGACCGTCGCCCACAAGTTCCTCTCCCTGAGGAATATGGCAACCGTCCATCGCCATCGGGAGCGTGTAGACCACCAGCTCGCATTCCTTCACCGCGCCGCAGAAATCCGACACAGGGTCGACTATGAAGCCATATTCCGGGACTTCCAGGGCGAAGGCCCTCGCGCGTGCTTCGGTCCTGTTCATCAGGATGGTGGAGAAGCCCATCTCCGCCGCTGCGACCGCAGCCGCCTTGCCTGCGCCCCCGCATCCGACCACCAGGGCCTGCGGCCTGCGTCCGTAATGTTCAGTCAGGTTCTGGCGTATGAACTGGTGCACCTTGATATAGCCCTTCTCCCCGAAGACCTCGTAGCACTGCCTCACCAGTCCCGGGAAGAGAGTCTCCCCGACGCTCAGTATCACACCGGTGAAATCGCTGTTGTGGGCGTGTATCTGTCCGCTCTCCCTGTCCTTTACCAGCAGGTTGGTGGCTCCCGTCTTGAGGCAGGGACCGGATATGCTGCCGTAGCCGTCCCTTGCGAGGGCCGCCGCCTGGGCGTAGGCCTGCTCCTTGAAGGGCGCGGTCACGTTTATTGCCCTGTACGACTCCAGGAAACGCTTCCAGGAAGTGAGGAAGTCCGACCCTTCGATGAGGTCATACCTCAACTCTCCTCCATATCCCGCATTGAACAGCTTGGGACTCAGGGACTTGTCTATCGGATGCCCTATCAGTCCGTATATGTCGCTTTCCATCATCACTTTGAATTTCTTTGTCTGACCGCCTCGAAGAGCAGCACCGCCGCGGACACGGACACGTTCAGCGAGTCCAGTTTCCCCAGCATAGGGATCCTGATGTGCCTGTCGGCTGCCTCCCTCCATATTCCGGTAAGACCGGTCGCCTCGGTTCCCATCACTATGGCGGTCGCCTTCTTCATGTCGCAGTCATAATACCAGCTTGAGTCCTGGAGCTGTGCGGTGTATATGGTGACGCCCCTGCTCCTGAGCCATTCTATGGTCTCTGCCGATGATGCCGCAACCACCGGGACCGAGAATACGGCTCCTATGCTGGCCCTTATCAGGTTCGGGTTGTAGAGGTCGGTCAGCGGGTCGCAGACTATCACCGCGTCCGCTCCTGCCGCGTCGGCGCTGCGCAGTATCGCGCCCAGGTTGCCGGGCTTCTCGACTGCCTCCACCACCACTATAAGCGGCTCCTCATTCCTGAAGCGCAGTTCCTCCAGCCTCAGGTTCCTGGCCTGCATGATGGCCGTAACCCCTTCGGTACCTGAGCGGTAGGCCATCCTGTCATATACGTTTGCGCTTACGCTGAACACCGTGCAGCCCTCTCCCGCGGCCCCTAGCACAGCCTCCATTTCCCCGGCCCCGAGTATCTCCTCGCAGACGAATATGGTCCTGGGTGAAAAGCCGGCTTCCAGGCAGTGGAGGAGTTCCCTCCTGCCTTCTACGACGAAAAGGCCTTTCTCACGGCGCAGTCTTGATTTTTCCTGCAATGCGAGAAAGTCCTTTATCTTAGGGTTCTGAGCCGATGTGATTGACTGCAGCATTCCTATTCCTCTTCCTTCCTGGAGAACTGCTCAGGCTTCATCTGAGGGAAGAAGAGCACGTCCTGGATGGTGGTCTGTCCTGTCATGAACATGGTCAGACGGTCTATGCCCATGCCCAGTCCGGAGGTAGGAGGCATGCCGTATTCGAGCGCGCGCACGAAGTCATAGTCGATGAACATCGCCTCGTCGTCGCCGTTGCTCTTGAGCCTTGCCTGCTCCTCGAACCTTTCGAGCTGGTCCACAGGATCGTTCAGCTCCGAATATGCATTCGCGAGTTCCTTGCCGCAGACGAAGAGCTCGAAGCGCTCGGTAAGTGCCGGGTTCTCCCTGTGACGCTTGGTCAGAGGAGACATCTCCACCGGATAATCCGTCACGAAGGTCGGCTGCACGAAATTCTTCTCGCAGTATTCTCCGAATATGGCATCGATGAGCTTGCCCACGCCCATGCTCGGCTCGAACTCCACGTTCAGCTTCCTGCAGGTGTCCCTGAGCTCGTCCACACCCATCCCGGCGACGTCCACACCGGCATATTCACGTATGGCCTCGAGTATCGGGATGCGGCGGTACGGCGCCTTGAAATCGACCTTGTTGCCGTTGATTTCGACGGTGGTGGTGCCGTTGACGGCGAGGGATATCTTTTCGAGCATCTTCTCCACGAACTCCATCATCCAGAGGTAGTCCTTGTAGGCGACGTATATCTCCATGCAGGTGAACTCCGGGTTGTGGGTCTTGTCCATGCCCTCGTTCCTGAAGTCCTTCGCGAACTCATATACACCGTTGAAGCCGCCGACTATCAGTCTCTTGAGATAGAGCTCGTTGGCTATGCGCATGTACAGGTCTATGTCCAGCGCGTTGTGGTGGGTGATGAAAGGTCTCGCGGTGGCTCCGCCCGGTATGGACTGGAGTATAGGAGTCTCGACCTCGAGGCAGCCGGCTTCGTTGAAGTACTCCCTCATGGTGGCGATAATCTTGGCCCTCTTGACGAACACTTCCTTTACCTGCGGGTTCACGATGAGGTCCACATATCTCCTCCTGTAGCGCATCTCAGGGTCGGTCACGGCGTCGTGCACCTTGCCGTCGGCCTCCTTGACCACAGGGAGCACCTTGAGCGACTTGCTCAGAACGGTGAGCTCCTTCGCGTGAATTGAAAGCTGTCCGGTCTGGGTGATGAAGGCGAAGCCCCTGATACCCACTATGTCACCGATGTCGAGAAGTTTCTTGAAGACGGTATTGTACATGGTCTTGTCCTCGCCCGGGCAGATGTCATCCCTCTTGACGTACACCTGGATCCTGCCGCTCTCGTCCTGGAGTTCCATGAACGAAGCCGCTCCCATTATACGCCTGGACATCATGCGTCCGGCTATGCACACGTCGGTCAGGTTGCCCGCCTCCGGGTCATAGTCGCGCGCGATTCCCGCGGCGCTTGCGTTCACCGGATAGAGCGGTGCCGGATACGGTTCTATGCCCAGTTCCCTGAGCTTTGCCATTGATTGTCTCCTGAGTATTTCCTGTTCGCTGAGTTGGATGTTTGCCATTTTCCCTTATAGTAGTTTAACGTGCAAATTTACTACATTAAATTCTCATTTTGAAATATAATGGGTATCTTTGTCCTGATGGCCGCAGACAATAAATTGCAGAAAGAGAAGATCTGGGTGCCCAGAGCCGAGGTGGACGCGGAGACCGTATCCCGTCTGTCGGCTGAGCTGGGCATAGACCCCGTCTTGTCCACACTGCTGGTACAGAGGGGAATACGCACTTTCGAGGAAGCGCGCTCCTTCTTCCGTCCGTCTCTTGCCGCCCTCCACGACCCCTTCTTGATGAAGGATATGGCCAAGGCGGTGGACAGGCTCGACGAGGCCATATCCAAAGGTCAGCATATTCTCGTATATGGCGACTATGACGTTGACGGTACGACTGCCGTCGCGCTGGTGTATTCCTTCCTCAAGCGCTTCACCGACGCCGTGGATTTCTATATCCCGGACCGCTATGACGAGGGTTACGGCGTGTCGCTCAAGGGTATGGACTGGGCGGCAGAGCACGGTTTCAGCCTCATCATCACCCTGGACTGCGGAATCAAGGCCATAGACAAGGTCAGCTATGCCGCCTCCAAGGGCATAGACGTGATAATTTGCGACCATCATCTCCCCGACAGCAGTCTGCCACAGGCGGTTGCGGTCCTGGACCCGAAGAGGGAGGACTGCAGCTATCCTTTTGACGACCTCTCCGGCTGCGGAGTCGGATTCAAGCTCGTGCAGGCCTTTGCCCAGAGACACGGCATACCTTTCGACGAACTGCTGCCGCTGCTGGACCTGCTGGTGGTCAGCATAGCCTCGGACCTGGTGTCTGTGGTGGGGGAGAACAGGATACTTGCCTATTACGGCCTCAAACAGCTCAACGGGAGTCCCCGCAAGGGCCTGAAGGCGCTCATAGACCTGTCGAACCTGGAGCCTTCGCACGTCACCATAGACGACATAGTCTTCAAGATAGGACCGAGGCTGAACGCCGCGGGCAGGATGGAGTCAGGCCGTCTCGCGGTGGAGCTTCTGACCGCTTCCGACGACAGGGCGGCCGCAGCGATAGGTTCCAAGATCAACGACAACAACAACGAGAGGAAGAACATCGACAGGGAGATCACCCGTGAGGCGCTGGAGATGGTCACTACGGGAAAATGCCTGTCCTTCGGGAACGCAACCATAGTGTACAATCCGGACTGGAACAAGGGAGTGGTCGGCATCGTGGCTTCCAGGCTGGTGGAGCAGTACTACAAGCCTACCTTCGTGCTCACCAGGTCCAACGGCTTCGTGACCGGTTCGGCCCGCAGCATCAAGGGCTTCGACCTCTATGGTTCGATAGAACACTGTTCCGACCTGCTCGAGAACTTCGGCGGACACATCTACGCCGCCGGACTGACCCTGCGCGAGGAAAACCTGCCGGAATTCACCCGCAGGATAGAGGAATATGTCGGAGCCCATCTCAACACCGAGATTTCCACACCTATCGTGGATGTGGACGCAAAGCTGAACTTCAGTCAGATAACCCCTAAGTTCTTCCGCATACTCAAGCAGTTCCAGCCTTTCGGACCGGGCAACAGCTCGCCTGTCTTCCAGACGGACAATGTATATGACGACGGTACCGGCAGGAAGGTCGGCCCTTCAGGCCAGCACCTGAAGCTGGAGCTCATCCAGGAGGACAGCGTGTACAAGCCTGTCCCTGCCATAGGTTTCAATATGGCCGAGAACTTCGACTACATCAAGGCGGGCAATCCCATCGATGTCTGCTACTATCTGGTGGAAAACTATTACAGGGGATCCTCGACCCTGCAGCTGAGGCTGAAGGACATTAAGGAGGGAAAGGATCCGGTCTAGAGGGTCCGCCGCCGGGCGTAAGTCTCTTAGAGTCCGGCTTTTCCGATTATTTCGGAGACTATCTCGTCCATCGCCCTGCCGTCTGTGACTATCACGTAGTCGGCGGCTTTTTCATAGACTGAAGCGCGCTTCTTCATCAGGCTCTCTATGCGTGTGCGCAGGTCTTCTCCGTCCCCGAGCATGGGCCGTCCTGCGGATGCACCCTCGAGATTTGCGCAGAGTGTGTCCAGCTCCGCTTTCAGGTAGAAATTCTCGCAGTGCTCCCTGACCAGCGCGGCATTGTCCCTGTTGGTCAGCGTGCCTCCTCCCAGGGCGAGTATCATGTCCCTGCCGCTTGCGGAACTGACCATCAGCAGGCACTCCAGGGCATCGGACTCGATTTCCCTGAACGCCTTCTCCCCGCCGTTGGCGAAGATTTGGGATATGCTCATTCCGGCATCCTCCTCGATGAAATCGTCGAGGTCCGTGAAGTCGAAATCAGGAAGCCTCTCCGCGAGCATCCTGCCCGCGGTGCTCTTCCCGCAGCCCATGAAACCTGAAAGTGCTATTATCATAAGTCAAACAGTGTAGGTTCCTCATCTTCAGGGATATCGTCCTCTCCAAGCTCTATCTCCACACCCTGAGGCACAGCCCCTGCGCCCGCTGCGTCGGTGTCGGAGATTTCTTCCTCTGCAAGTTCTTCTTCCTCAGGAAGTTCCTCTTCCTTCTGGAGAGGCTCGATGAAGCTTACGCTCTCAAGTTCGTACGGACTGCACTTCTTCCCCTTTGCGCTGATGCCCTTCTTTCCTATGAACTCCTCCGCGTCGATGTTCTCAGGCTCCCTTCCGGCATTCTTTCCGCCGAATACCAGATGCACCTGAGGCCACCTGTCAGAGGATATTGCAACGAGGTATGAACCCTTGGCCTCGGATATGAACCTCACCGGCGTGTTGTCGCTCTGCGGGAAGGAGAAGCGCTTGATGTAGAATGCCTTGGCTGCCGCGTCCCAGTAGAGGGCGGTGTAGGTGAGTTCCTCGTCCAGCTTGCCAATGCTGAGTATCTCGCCCTGATATCTGCTGCTCAGGTCGTATGAGGTGGTGTAGTAGCTTCCGTCCTTGAAGACCGCGAGTATCTTCTCGTCCCCGCAGAACTCTCCCAGGTGCAGACCCCTGCCGTCCTCGTTAAGCCTCTGGACGTCAGCGTCATACCATATGTCCTTGCCGCCTATGGTGGACACGCCCTTGGTCTTGAGCATCATCTTCTGGACAGGGAAGCGGGTCACGAGGTTGCCCCTTGACGCCTTGCCCTTGACCGCGAGGGCCGAGAAGTCATATTCGATGCTGCTCTTCTTCAGCTTCGCCCTCGGCCTGAAGTTGATCTTGACCACTTCCGCCTCGCCGTTGTGGTTGGCGGAGAACCACATCACCACCGAGCCTTCCTTGCCCGGCGTGATGTCATATTCCTTGTCCCTCGTGACCGAGGTTATGGCGAAACGCTTCGCGTAATAGACGCTGTCCTTGCCGTCGCGGTATATGACATTGTATATGGTCCTTTCGTCGTTGCGGTTGAACACTCCGACGTAGAGCAGGTCCTTGCCGAAGAAGGCCTTGTCGCTGACCTTGGACACCCTGTACTTGCCGTTCCTGCCTATGACTATGATTTCGGACAGGTCGGAGCATTCGCCCACCAGGACTCCGTTGTCGTCCTTCTTCAGGCCCATTCCGACGAAGCCGGCCTCGTAGTTGGCGTACAGCTTGGCGTTGTTGTTCACCACCTTGGTGGCGGTGATGGTCTCGAAGCTGGTGATCTCGGTGTTGCGCGGGAAATCCTTGCCGTATTTCTTCTTCAGGGAACGGAACCAGTCGATGGTGTATGCGGTCAGGTTCTCCAGGTTGTACCTTACCTTCTCCATCTGCTCCTCGATGGAACGTATCTTCTCGTCAAGCTGCCTGGTGTCGAACTTGGAGATCTTGCGCACAGGCTTCTCCACGAGCTTGAGTATGTCGTCCATCACGATTTCCCTATTCAGCAGATGCTGGAAATCCTTCATCCTGCCGAACACTTCCTCAAGCTGGATTTCCCAGGTCTTCTGGTCCTGCTCGAGTATCTTGTAGACCTTGTTCTCGAAGAATATCTTCTCGAGGGAGTCATAGTGCCACTCGTTCTCGAGCTCGGCGAGCCTTATCTCCAGCTGCCGGCCAAGAATCGACCTGGTATGCACGGTGTCATATTCAAGTATCTCATTGACCGAGAGGAACTGCGGCTTGTTGTCCTTGATGACGCAGGCGTTCGGGGCGATGGTGGTCTCGCAGTCCGTGAAGGCGTAGAGCGCGTCTATGGTCTTGTCCGGGGAGACGTCGCCCGGGAGATGTATGACTATGTCCACCTTTTCAGTGGTCATGTCCTCTATCTTCCTGATCTTTATCTTGCCCTTGTCCCTTGCCTTGAGTATCGAGTCGATGAGGGCGTGGGTGGTCTTGCCGTAAGGCAGTTCGGTGATGGCGATGGTGCTCTTGTCGAGCTTCTCCAGCTTCGCGCGCACCTTGAGGATACCGCCCCTGCGGCCCTGCATATACTTTGAGCAGTCTATCGAACCGCCGGTAGGGAAGTCCGGATAGATTTCGTACTCCTCGCCCTTGAGTATGGCTATGGACGCGTCTATCAGCTCGTTGAAGTTGTGAGGGAGTATCTTCGAAGCCATACCGACAGCGATGCCCTCGGTGCCCTGGGCGAGCAGGAGAGGGAAGCGGACCGGAAGCTCCACAGGCTCCTGGTTCCTTCCGTCATACGAGGTCATCCAGCTGGTGACCTTGGGGTCGAAAATGACTTCCTTGGCGAACTTGCTCAACCTGGCCTCGATGTACCTCGGAGCCGCGTTGCTGTCGCCGGTGAGTATGTTACCCCAGTTTCCCTGGCATTCCACGGCAAAGCCCTTCTGGCCGAGCTGGACGAGGGCTCCCAGTATGGACTGGTCTCCGTGCGGGTGGAACTGCATCGCCTGGCCGACTATGTTCGCGACCTTGGTGAAACTGCCGTCGTCCATCCTGTACATCGCGTGAAGCACACGCCTCTGCACGGGTTTGAGGCCGTCCACGATATGCGGCACCGCCCTCTGCAGGATCACGTACGAAGAATAGTCAAGGAACCAGTCCTTGAACATGCCGGAGAGCTTGAACTTGCTGCTGTGCTCTCCCAGAAGCTTGTCGTACTTGCCTGAAGGGGCAGCCTTGGCCTCGTCCACCGGGGCCTCGATTCCTTCTTCATCCGGCAGCCGGATGTCTTCCCTGTCTTCGCTCATATGTGATTCTCCTGTTGCTGTAGCGGTTGTCAATCAATGTGTCATCTGAATATGGCCAACTGAATATGGCCACGTCCTCCCTAGTCCTCGTATCCGAACTTGCGGAGCTCCCTGCGGCTGGTCCTCCAGTCCTGGTCCACCTTCACGTAGAGGCTGAGGTAAACCTTCTTCTGGAAGAACTCTTCCATCTCGAGCCTTGCTTCGGTCCCGAGCTTCTTGAGGGCCGAGCCCCCCTTTCCGATGAGTATGCCCTTCTGGGAATCCCTCATCACATATATCACAGCGCTGATTTCATAGCGCTGCTCTCCCTCCTTGAAAGCCTCCACCACCACTTCGCAGGAATATGGTATCTCCTGGTCGTAGTTGAGGAGTATCTTCTCCCTGATTATCTC
The DNA here is from genome assembly GCA_016295455.1 of Bacteroidales bacterium. Lineage (GTDB taxonomy): Bacteria > Bacteroidota > Bacteroidia > Bacteroidales > UBA932 > Cryptobacteroides. The sequence continues at coordinate 28,696 of JAEDLE010000017.1, read as the reverse complement.
TGAGGCGAAGAAGCGGAGGTTCCTGTCTGTGAATGCGTCCTTGTCGAACCAAGCCGGAGCGTAAGGTATCTTCTCCAGGACTGCGTCGAAAATGCTCTCGAGGTTGAACTTCTCCCTGGCCGAAACCGGGAATACCTGTGCCTTCGGCAGCTGTTCCTGCCACCAGCCCATCAGTTCCACGACCTTCTTCTGGTCACTGATGTCTATCTTGTTGACAGCCACGATGACCGGGCAGTCCAGCTTCCTCAGCTTCTCTATGTACTCGCTGTTCTTGTCCCCCTTCTCCACGGTGTCGGTGACGTAGAGTATCACGTCAGCGTCTCCGATGGCGGTGTCGACGAAGTTCATCATATTCTGCTGGAGCCTGTAGTTTGGCTTCAGTATGCCCGGGGTGTCGGAATAGACTATCTGCCAGTCCTCGCCGTTGACTATGCCCATTATGCGGTGCCGCGTGGTCTGGGCCTTGGCCGTGACTATGCAGAGCTTCTCGCCCACCAGGGCGTTCATAAGAGTGGATTTGCCGACATTCGGATTCCCGATGATGTTGACAAATCCCGCTCTGTGCCTGTTTGCTGTCTCACTCATAAGGGACTAGACGTATGCGCCCATTTTCAGGACATTCGCCTCACCCTCGGAGAGATACCTCCATTCTCCCTTCTTCAGGCCCTTCTTGGTGAGACCTGCGAAATAAACCCTGTCAAGAGCCTTGACATCATATCCGAGGGATTCGAAGATCCTCCTGACTATGCGGTTCTTGCCCGAGTGTATCTCGATGCCTATCTTCTTGTGGTCCTCGGCGTCGATGTATTCCAGTTCGTCGGCCTTGATTTCGCCGTCGCCCAGGGTTATGCCCGAGAGTATGCTGTCGAAGTGCTCCTGGCTGACAGGACGGTCGAGTATCACCTGGTATATCTTCTTCTTGTCATATGAAGGATGGGTCAGTTTCTCGGCGATTTCGCCGTCGTTGGTGAACATCAGCACACCGGTGGTGTTCTTGTCCAGCCTTCCGACAGGGAATACCCTGTAATGGCAGTCCTTGAGCAGGTCCATCACTGTCCTCTCGGCGTGAGGGTCGCTGGCGGTGGTGACATAGCCCTTCGGCTTGTTCATCACGATGTACACCTTCTCCTCGCCCTTGAGGGTCTCGCCGTTGAACTTGATTTCGTCCTTGAGCACGTTGACCTTGGTTCCGAGTTCGGTCACGACCTCACCGTTCACGGTCACCACGCCCGCCTGTATCATCTGGTCAGCCTCGCGGCGTGAGCATACGCCGGAATTTGCGATGTACTTGTTCAGACGTACCTCCTCCTTGAATGCAGGTGCAGCGAAATCGTTGTCGGAGTACTGCATCTCGGAAACCTGAGGCTTGCGGCTTATCATCTCGTTTATTCCCGTATTCTCCTCGTCAAAGCTGTACGGATTCTTCTTCTTTCCGAAACCCTGGCGCCTGCCCTGACCGAAGCCAGGCTTTCCTCCGGCCCTCCTGTCCTGACGGAAACCGCCCCTGTCGTTCCTCTTCGCGAAACCCGGCTTCCAGTCGGAAGAACCGTAGCTCCTCCTTTCTCCTGAGCCGTAACTTCTCCTCTGCTCGCTTCTTCCCTCACCGGAACCGTAGCTTCTGCCTTCCTGGTTGTAGCTCCTGCCCTCAGAACTGAAACGTCTGCCTTCTGATGAGCCGTAGCTCCTGCGCTCCGGCCTTCCCTCTGAAGAGAATCTCCTTTCGCCGCCCCTTTCCTGGCGGTTCTGTCCGTAGCCTCCTTCCTGACGGTATGGCCTGCGCTCTCCGTAGGATGAGCTCCTGCGCTCTCCGTATGCCGGCCTGTCATCCCTCCTGTCTGAGGCGCCGTAACTTCTCCTGTCCGGCCTGTCGCCGTAGCCCCTTCTTTCGGAGCTGCCGTAACTTCTTCTGTCTGAGCTTGAATAGCTCCTTCTCTCTGAACTTCCGTAACTTCTCCTCTCGGAGTAATCGGAGCCCGCGGACCTTTCCTGTCCCTGGTGCTCGGACACCCTGTGTCCTCCTTCGGAAATCCTAGGCCTTCTCGGCCTTAACTTCCTTCCTTCTGCGGTGTAACCGCCTTTGTTTTTCTCTTCCATAATGATTTGCCCTCACGGGCGGGTTTAAGTTGTGTTGTTTATTGGGTTCGGTCCTGCGGCTCTACCGCAGGTTGAATCTGTATGTTATCGTGCCTTCCTGTACTGCAGGAGCATTGATATCCTGGTTGAAATGGGACTCCATCGCCGCGTTCCTCGCCGCCTGGAGCAGTTCGCTGCTGTGCACGGTGGTGCCCTCGACGCCCGCCTGGGCCTTGGTCACCTCCCCGTGCTGGTTGACTATGATCCTCACGACCACGACTCCGGATTCCTGCACGTTGTAGCGTGGCTTGGGCAGCACTCCGACGGTGGACCTGCCCTTTACCCTGGCATTCGGTTCGCCGTATTCCGCGCCGCTGCGCGTGTTTCCGGACGCGTGTCCTGCCTTCAGGGCGTCGCTCACCTTGGCTGCGGTCTGGGCCGCGAGCGTGTCCTTCGCCGCCTTGTTGTCGGCAGCCGAGAAGAGGGCTCTCCGGTCGACAGGCTGCTCGCGCGGGGCCTCGTAGCGGTCCACGTCGCCATAGTCATCATTCACTGCCTCCGCCGCTTCGTTGGCCTTGCTGCCCTTGACCTGGGCCTGGGACGCCTGGACCAGTTCCACGCGCCTGCTCCTGTCCACCTGTTCAGCCTGAGGCTGGCGGCCACGGATGGTTTCCACCGGCCTTTCCTCCTCCTCGACGGTGAAATCCAGGAGTATGCTCTGCTCCTGCGGCGGTGGATAGATGTACTTCATGCCGGTGAAGACGCCCAGCAACAGCACGGCAAGATGCACACCGGCTGCAAGGCCTGCGCCGAGTATGGTGCCGGTCCGTTCCTGTATCTTCCTGTCCTGTCTGTAGTCTTTCATCGGTCTATTCCGCCTGGGTTGCGAGTATCACCTTGTAGTGGTTTCTCTTTGCGATGTTCATCAGCGCGACGATTTCCTTCACCGGTACGCTCTCGTCGGCATATATCGAGAAGGTCGGGTCCTCTTCCGTCTGGAGGAGTTCCACGAGTTCATCCTCGACCTGTCCGAACGGCACCCACTGCTCGGAACCGTTCAAATGGTAGGTATATGTCCCGTCGTTCCAGTCCTTCACGGAAACGCTGACCGTAGCCTTCGCTGAGACCTGGCCCGTGCTCTTGGGGAGCAGCAGCTTCAGGGCGTTCGGGTTGACGAGCGTCGAAGTGATGAGGAAGAAGATCAGCAGCAGGAAGACGAGGTCGGTCATTGAAGACATCCCCATCTCCGACATTACCTTCGTGTGTCTCTTCAATGCCATAGGCTATTCTGCTTTTTCCGCCGGTTCGTGGAGGAGGTCCATGAAGTCTATGGTCGCGCTCTCCATCTTGAACACGAGGTCAGAGATGTTGGAACTCAGGTAGTTGTATCCGAAATAAGCGATGATGCCTACGATGAGGCCGCCCACGGTCGTTATCATCGCTGTGTATATGCCGCTGGAAAGCAGGGTGATGTCGATGTTGTTGCCCGCCTGGGACATGTTGAAGAAGGCCTGCACCATACCGAGCACGGTTCCGAGGAATCCGATCATCGGTGCGCCTCCGGCTATGGTCGCGAGTATCGGGAGACCCTTCTCGAGCCTTGCCACCTCGGCATTGCCCACGTTCTCCACCGCCGTCTGGATGTCGCTCAGCGGACGTCCTATCCTCTCGATGCCCTTCTGCACCAGACGCGCCACAGGCGAGTTGTACTTCGTACAGAGGGTCACTGCTGACTTGAGCTTGCCCTCGTGGATATAATCCCTGATGTCATCCATGAAGTGCCTGTCTATCTTTCCCGCCTGATGTATCATCCACCACTTCTTTCCGAAAAGGTATATGGCGATGACTGACAGCACGAGCAGCACTATCATCAGGAAACCGCCCTTGGCAGCCATGCTGATGAGGGAATATGACATTTCCTGCTGCTGGGGAGCTGCCGCCACCGTATCGGCGACCGTGTTCATTGCTTCTGCCACATCTGCTGCGGCGATCAGGCTGTCTGCCTGCAAGAGATTGAATAACATATCTGTGACTGTTGTTTGTTTCTCCGTTTGTCGGTTATGGGCACATATCGTGCCGTCAACCTGCAAATTTAATCAATTTTTTCGGATGCAACAGCCTGCAGGGGATATGATTTGCATATCCTGCCGCCGGAAAACGGGGTGTACGGGGGAAGACCACCGGAAGAGAGTCAGGTCAGTACCGGACTTCCGTCAGGAACAGCGCGTGTCCGGGCACGGATTCCCCTGCCGCGCAGCGGTCGCGGGAGGCCAGCACGGCGTCCATCCATTCCACCGGGCGCCTGCCCCTGCCTATGTCGATGAGGGTTCCGGTGACGGCCCTCACCATATTCCTGAGAAAACGGTCGGCGCTTATCCTGAAGACCAGATAGCTGCCCTCCGGCGCGTCGAAGCCCATCATCCTGACGTGGTCGGGGGCGTAGGTCTCCCATCGGGCATGAGTCACAGTGCATATGGAGGTCCTGTTGTTGCCTCCGGTCTTTTCGAAACAGCTGAAGTCGCGGGTGCCGAGCAGTTTCTCCGCGGCCCGGTTCATCGCATCCACGTCCAGCGGATAGGGGCAACGGTACGACCTGGCCTCCATGAACGGGTCTTTCACCCTGTGTACGAAATACATATAGCTCCGGGAGACGGCATCGAAACGGGCGTGGAAATCCTCCGCGACCGCCTCCACCCCGTGTACGCATATGGTGGAGGGCAGGATGGCATTCAATTTGTAGCACAGCCAATCCGCCTCAAGGCTGTCATCCGTGTCGAAATGGGCACAGTATCCGATGGCGTTTACAGCCGTGTCGGTCCTTCCGGCCCCCGTAACGGTCACATCTCCCCCCGTCAGGATGGAGAGGGCCTTCTGCAGGGTTCCCTGGACCGATTCCGCGTTCGGCTGCACCTGCCATCCGCAGAAAGCCGAACCGTCATAGCTTAACAGTATCTTGAAGCGCATTTTCAGAAACAATCAGATTTTTGCAAAAATAAGAAATTTATGGAGAGCGTAAACATCAAGGAACTCAATGACCGCATCCAGCAGGAAAGTTCATTCGTGGACCTGCTGTCCCTCGAGATGGGTAAGGTCATAATAGGTCAGAAACAGCTGGTCGAGAACCTGCTCATAGGTCTGCTCGCCGACGGCCACATCCTTCTCGAAGGTGTCCCGGGTCTTGCGAAGACTTTGGCCATCAACACCCTTTCCAAGGCTGTCAACGCTGATTTCAGCCGTATCCAGTTCACTCCGGACCTGCTTCCTGCGGACCTTACCGGTACATTGATATACTCCCAGAAGGACGGACGCTTCGAGGTCCACAAGGGTCCGGTGTTCGCCAACTTCGTCCTTGCCGACGAGATCAACCGTAGCCCCGCGAAGGTGCAGTCCGCGCTGCTCGAGGCGATGCAGGAACGCCAGGTGACCATCGGCGACGAGACTTTCCGCCTGCCTGACCCGTTCCTTGTCATGGCTACCCAGAACCCTATCGAGCAGGAGGGAACCTATCCTCTTCCTGAGGCCCAGGTGGACCGTTTCATGCTCAAGGTGGTGGTAAGCTACCCGAAGAAGGAGGAAGAAAGGCAGATCATCAGGATGAACAACAGCGGAGAATTCCCCCAGGTTCATCCGGTAGTTTCTCCGGAAGACATAGTCCGCGCCCGCAAGGTTGTCAGGGACGTGTATATGGACGAAAAGATCGAGAAATACATAGTCGACATCGTGTCCGCCACAAGGTATCCCGAGGAATATGGTCTCAAGGACCTGGCGGGCCTCATCTCCTACGGCGGTTCTCCGAGAGCCAGCATATCCCTTTCTGCGGCTTCCAAGGCATATGCCTTCATCAAGAGGAGGGGCTATGTCATTCCGGAGGACGTGAGGGCGGTCTGCAACGAGGTGCTGCGCCACAGGATAGGCCTTACCTACGAGGCTGAGGCAGAGAACGTGACCAGCGAGAACATCATATCCGAGGTACTCAACGCCGTGATGGTTCCGTAATGGAGAAGAATGGGGCAAATGACCTCCTGAAGAAGGTCAGGAAGATCGAGATCAGGACCAGGGCCCTGTCGCACCAGGTCTTTGCGGGCGAGTACCACTCGGCCTTCAAGGGTCGTGGTATGGCCTTTAGTGAAGTCCGTGAGTATCAATATGGTGACGATGTCCGCAACATGGACTGGAACGTCACCGCGAGGCTCGGGACCCCGTATGTGAAGGTCTTCGAGGAGGAGAGGGAACTGACCGTGGTGCTGCTCGTGGACGTCAGCCGTTCGGGCCTTTTCGGAACCGGCGTGATGACCAAGAGGGATCTTGCCGCGGAGATAGCCGCAGTGCTCGCCTTCTCCGCAATAATCAACAATGACAAGGTCGGTGCCCTGCTCTTCAGCGGGAAGGTCGAGAAGTTCATCCCTCCGAAGAAGGGAAGGAGCCATCTCCTGCACATAATCAGGGAGATACTCGACTTCCGTCCCGAAGACAACGGGACGGACATAGGCAACGCGCTCAGGTATCTGACCGGAGCCATCAAGAAGAAATGCACGGCCTTCCTGCTGTCCGACATGCTGGACGTGGACCAGGCCGGAAATCCCCTCTACGAAGATGCCCTAAAGATAGCCGTCAACCGCCATGACCTGTCGGTAATCAGGGTATATGACCCAAGGGAACGCACCCTGCCCCCGGTGGGACTGGTGCACGTGAAGGATGCCGAGACAGGGCAGAGCGCCTGGGTCAACACATCCTCCCGGAAGGTCAGGCAGGCATATTCCGCCTGGGCGGACAGGGTCGAGCGTAACGCCAGGTCCCTGTTCGGGAGATACAAGGTGGACAGCGTCGACATATCCACGACCGACGACTACGTGAAAGGTTTGATGGGATTCTTTAGAAACAGATGAAGATGAGATTATCAGCAAAGATAACGGTTCTGGCCGCGGCCTTGCTGTCGCTGTCCTTCCAGCTCATGAGGGCTCAGGAAGGGGAGAGTTTCCTGCGCAACCTGCAGGGCAGGGATACGGCTCTGGTCGGGGACCGTCTCAGATACGGGGCAAGCCTCGGGGCCGTCGAGGAAGGCACTTCCTTCGCACTGCCTGACCTGCAGGCCGCCTCAAATGACAGCGTCACGGTGCTCAGTCCCTGGAAGATGGACACGCTCCGGCTCAGGAAGGCCCGCAAGGGCAGGCCTGCGGAGATGGACCTGGAAATCTCCCTGGACCTGACCTGCTTCGAGGAGGGCACTCTTGCCCTGCCGGCCATCCCGCTTCTGCGCAGGCTGCCGTCGGGAGAGACGGACACCCTTCTTTTCGAAGGACGCAGCGTCGATGTACGCTTGATGCCTGTCGACACCGCAGGATATGTGCCGCATGACCTCAGGGGCCAGGTGAAATACCCCCTGACCTTCAGGGAGACGTTGCCATATGCCGCGGGAATATTGCTTCTGGCTCTGGCAGTTGTGCTCATATGCCTGCTCGTAAGGCGCAGGAAGGCACGCAGGGAAGGCCTCGGGACCGTGGAGGCTCCGCACATCGTCGCCCTGAGGAAACTCGAGGCGTACAGGGGCGGAAAGCTCTGGGCTCCGGAGAAGCAGAAGCAGTTCTATTCGGGCGTGACGGACGTGCTCCGTGAGTATATGGCCGCGAGGTACGGCTTCGGCGCGCAGGAGATGACCACCGCCGAAATCTTCGCCCTTCTTTCGAAGACTGACCTGCAGAAAGCGCTGTATGATGAAATGAAACTCCTGTTCGAGACCTCGGATTTCGTGAAGTTCGCGAAGCTGACCGTCTCTGACGAGGAGAATGCGAAAGTGCTTCCCCAGGCGATACGTTTCGTGACTGAAACCTACCAGGAAGTGCTTGACAAAGAGGCTGCGCAGGCCGCGGCCGGGGAAAAGGAGGCTTGATATGTTTTTCGAATATCCGAAACTGCTGTGGCTGCTTGCGGTGCCGGTGCTGATGGTGCTGCATTACCTCTACCTCGGACTCCGGGGCAGACGGCCGCATATGAGGGTGTCCTCCCTCGCTCCCTGGAAGGCGTCGGGAGGCACGGTGTACAGCTGGCTGGTCCATCTGCCTTTTGTGTTCAGGATCCTGGCCCTGACCGCCCTGATTCTGGCCATATGCCGTCCGCGTTCGTCCAGCGACATGGAGAAGGTGGATACCGAGGGCATAGACATAGTCTTCGCGATGGACGTTTCCACAAGTATGCTGGCGAGGGATTTCAAGCCGGACCGCATCAGTGCCGCCAAGGACATAGCCATTGAATTCATTGCCCAGCGTCCGTACGACAGGATGGGCATCGCCGTGTTTGCGGGAGAGAGCTACACCCAGTGCCCTCTCACCACCGACAGGGCCACCCTCATCAACCTGATGAAGGAAATCGAGACCGGCCTCATTGACGACGGCACAGCCATAGGCAACGGTCTTGCGACCGCGGTGTCCAGATGCATAGATTCCGACGCCAAGAGCCGCGTCATCATATTGCTTACAGACGGTGTGAACAACAGCGGAGAAGTGTCTCCATTGAGTGCTGCCGAGATAGCAAAGACTTATGGCATAAGGGTTTATACTATCGGAGTCGGAGCTGACGGCGTGGCGCCATATCCGGTGATGACCCCTTGGGGCGTGGAGATGCAGGACGTGCGGGTCGAGATTGACGAAGAGCTGCTGAAGGACATCGCCGAGATGACCGGGGGAAGCTATTTCAGGGCGACCGACAACACCAAGCTCGCGGAGATATACTCCCAGATAAACAAGATGGAGAAGGCACGCATCACCATAGACAGTTTTCCTGTCTATAGGGAACTCTTCTCATATTTCGGAATAGCGGCACTCATATGCCTGGCGCTCGAGATGCTGCTCAAACTTTTGACAAGGAGTCTGCCATGATGATATTCGCACAACACAGGTTTCTGCTGCTTCTCCTTCTGATACCGCTCTTCTTCATCGGATATGCCATCCTGAGGGCGGAAAGGAACAGGCGTCTCCGCAGGCTCGGTGACGAGAATCTGGTGAAGGAGCTGATGCCGTCCTGGTCCCGTTCCAAGGGCTGGGTGAGGCTGGTGCTCTTTTCAATGGCCTGGTTCTTCTTTGTGGTCGGCCTCGCCCGTCCGCAGCTCGGAGCCAAGCTCGAGGAACGTACCACCAGGGGCGCCGAGGTGATGATTGCCCTCGACGTGTCCAACTCGATGCTCGCCGAAGACTACTCCCCGAACAGGCTCGAAAGGGCAAAGCTCGCCATATCCCGGCTTACGGACAGGCTCAGGGATGACAGGATAGGCCTGGTCATCTTTGCCGGTACATCCTTTGTCCAGCTGCCTGTCACCACCGACTACATCTCGGCCAAGATGTTCCTCAACAACATCTCCACCTCATCCGTCCCGGTTCAGGGCACGGCCATAGGCGAGGCCATCAACACCTGCATACGCAGCTTCAGCGCCCAGAGCGAGAAGAGCAGGGTGATAATAGTCATCACCGACGGAGAGAACCACGAGGACGATGCCGTGGCGGCTGCACGTGACGCCGCTTCGATGGGCATAAAGGTCTATACCATAGGCGTAGGCTCCACCGGCGGACAGCCCATACCTTTCGAGGGCGGCCTGCTCAAGGACAGGAACGGCGACATAGTGGTCACTCGCCTTGACGAGGCCACGCTCAGGGAAATCGCCCGGGAGGGAGGCGGAGCATATGTCCACGCGACCGGCGAGGAATTCGGCCTGAACCCCATCATCGACGACATACGCCGGCTCGAGGCCGAGGAGCTCTCTTCCCAAGTCTTCGAGGCATACGACGAACAATACATGTATTTCTTCGCGGCGGCCCTCGTCCTGCTCGTCATCGAGATGCTCATAGGACGGAGAAAAGCCCGCAGACAGTTTTTCTGATGAATATGGCAACTTGTATCAGACATATATGCAGCGTGGCTGCGGTCCTGTTCCTGCTGTCCCTTCAGGCATATGCCCAGGTGGACAGGCGTGACGTGCGCAAGGGCAACAGGGAGTATTCCAAGGAGGAGTGGAAGCAGTCGGACATCAGCTACCGCAAGGCCCTGGTGAAGGACTCGACCTCCTTTGCGGCGCATTTCAACCTGGCGGACAACCTCTATCGCCAGGAAGCGCATCAGGAGGCCGCCACCCATATGGAAAAGGCCCTGGAACTTGCTCCGGAGCACGAAAGGGCGGGTGACGCCTGCTTCAATCTTGGGGATATGGCCATAGCCGCAAAGGACTGGCAGAAGGCTGTGGATGTGCTCAAGAAGGCGATGATTGCCGATCCTGATGACCTGGAGGCGAAGGAGAACTACAGCTATGCCAAGAAGATGCTGGAAAATCAGCAACAGAATGGCGGTCAGGATCAGAATCAGGATCAGAATCAGGACCAGAACCAGGATCAGGACCAGAATCAGAACCAGAATCAGAACCAGAATCAGGACCAGAACCAGGATCAGAACCAGAATCAGGACCAGAACCAGGATCAGAACCAGAATCAGGACCAGAACCAGGATCAGAACCAGAATCAGGATCAGAATCAAGACCGCCAGGCCCCTCAGGAACAGGGCATATCGCCCCAGCAGGCCAGACAGATGCTGAAAGCCGTCGAGGCCAAGGAAAAGCAGACCCAGGACAAGGTCGACAAGGAGAAGGCCGCGCTTCTGAAATCAAAGCAAAAGGAAAAGAATTGGTAGAGACAAGCATATGGATATGAGGAAATTGACAAGTGTGTTGCTGTTTTGGGCCCTGTCCCTTTCCCTCTTTGCCCAGAACGGGCTCAGGGTCGAGGCTCCTGCCGTGGTGGGTCTGGATGAACGCTTCAACGTGACCTTTATTATCGAAGGTGACGAACGTCCCTCTTCCTTCGACTGGTCTGCAGGCGAAGGCTTCAGGGTCGAGTGGGGCCCCCAGACAGGTACGTCCACCAGTATACAGATAATCAACGGAAAGAGGTCCAAGACCTCGCAGACCACCTACACCTATATCCTCTCGCCGGTCTCCACCGGCAAGTTCCGTCTGCCGCAGGCGACGGCAAGGGTGGGAGGGGAGGAACTCCGCTCCAGGGATGTCGAGATAGAAGTCGTCACCAACGGCGCATCCTCACAGGGGAGCAGCCGCTCTTCAGGCTCTGCCTCACGTTCGGGCGGGGATCAGTCCCAGAGCGCGTCGTCATATGACATCGCTGATGAGGACCTGTTCCTCAAACTTACCCTCAGTAAGAGGAATGTCGTTGTGGGTGAGCCTGTTACAGCAACACTTAAGCTCTACCAGAGGGTGAATGTCACCGGTTTCGAGGATGCCCGCTTCCCTGTGTTCAACGGATTCTGGAGCCAGGAGACAGAGGCTCCGACCAACATTCAGTTCAGCAGGGAATCCATTGACGACAAGATCTACGACGCCGCGCTGATCAGACGTTTCACCCTCATCCCGCAGAAGTCGGGAGACCTGAAGATAGACCCTGCCGAACTGGTCTGCCTCGTGAACGTGAGGACCCAGTCCCGTCCTACCAGCATATTCGACGAATTCTTCGACAGCGGCTACCGCAGGGTGCGCAAGCGCATAACCACGCCTCCTGTGACCGTGCACGTGAGCCCTCTGCCTTCAGGCGCCCCGGCCTCGTTCGGCGGGGGTGTGGGCAGCTTCAGCATAGACGCGAAACTCTCGAAGGACCAGGTCAAGGCCAATGACGCGACCTCGCTCCTGGTCACCGTGTCCGGAAGGGGCAACGTGTCTCTCCTCGAGGCTCCGGAGGTCTCCTTCCATCCGGATATGGAGGTTTATGACGTGAAGGTGACCGACAACAGCGACAAGTCTTCCGGAGGCCTCAGCGGCAGCAAGACCTTCGAGTATCCGTTCATTCCGAGAAGTCAGGGCGATTTCACCATACCTCCGGTGGAGTACTCCTACTATGACTCCAATGCCGGGAAATACGTCACCCTCCGCACGCAGGAGCTCAACCTGAGCGTGGCAAAGGGCGATTCCCAGAGTTCACAGGGCGGCACTACCCTGAACGTGGTCGAGAGGAAGGGCGTGAAGAGCCTTGCCGAAGACATACGTTACATCAGTCTGCGCAAACCTTCCTTCGAGGAAGGCGGAGACTTCCTGGTGGGCAGGCCGGCTTACTGGATATGCGCAGCTTTCCTGCTCCTGCTCGCAACGGGTTTGTGGCTGGGCTTCAGGAAGATGGCCGTGATGAGGGCGGACGTTGCCGGAAGCAGGACACGCAAGGCCAGCAGGGTGGCGCGCAAGAGGCTTGCTCTCGCCGAGCAGTTCCTGGGCAAGAAACTCAGCGCAGCCTTCTACGAGGAGCTGCACCGTGCGCTCCTGGGCTATGTCTCCGACAAGCTCGGAATGACAGTCGAATCCCTCAGCAGGGACAACATCTCCTCCCAGTTCCTCTCCTGCGGAGTGCCGGAAGAGACCGCCGGCCGTTTCGTTGCCCTTCTCGAGGCCTGTGAATATGCCAGGTATGCCCCTGATGCCGGTAACGAAGCGATGAACGCCCATTATCAGGGTGCAGTCGAACTGATATCCTCAATCGAATCCTGTATGAAGAACCATAGGAACGGCGCCGGCAAAGCGAGCGCGGTGCTGGTGCTCCTGCTCACCCTGCCGGGTATGGCCAGGGCGGAGGAGAACTCACCAGAAACCCTCTGGAACGAGGGCGTGTCGGCATATGAAGAAGGAAGGTGGAACGATGCCGCCTCCGCCTGGGAGTCTCTTCCGGAGGCGGGCTGCACCGATGCGGTAATCTATTACAACGCCGGTAACGCTTGGTACAAGGCCGGGGAATATCCCCGTGCGATACTCTGTTACGAGCGCGCCCTCAAGGAGGATGTCTCCTTTGCGGACGCCCGCTTCAACCTGGAGATAGCCCGCCAGAGCATCCAGGACAGCATAGACGAAGTTCCTGAATTCATATTCAAGACCTGGATGCGCAGGCTCTGCAACACCCTGTCCTCGGACAGCTGGGCGGTGCTCAGCCTAGTGATGCTCGCACTCACGCTCGCGATGCTCCTGCTCTTCCTGCTCTCCTCAACCCCGGCAAAGCGCCGCACAGGCTTCTATACTGCCATAGCCGCCTTCCTGCTCACCATCCTTTCATTCTCAATGGCAAAATGGCAGCACTCGAGTCTTAAGAGTCAGGAATATGCCATCGTGATGAGCCCTGTATCTTCAGTCAGGAGTTCGCCTTCTGCCGGATCCGCCAAGGACCTCTTCGTCCTTCACGGCGGTGTCAAGGTCAAAATCCTGGACAGTGTGGGAGAGTGGACGAACATGATGCTGTCTGACGGAAGGCAGGGATGGATACGCAGTACTGACATAGAAATCATCTGACATGAACAAACGCGGCCGGGAAATCCTGAAGCTCAATTTTGCCGTCCTGCTCGCAGGTGCCACAGGCCTTTTCGGCAGGACCATATCCCTGAGTGAAATTCCGCTGGTCTGGTACCGTATGCTCTTTGCCATCGTCGTCCTCGCGGTGATGATGGCTGTGGGGCGCAGACTGCATCTGCCTCCTTTAGGGCAGACCATGAAAATATTGGGTTGCGGTTTCGTGCTGGCCATCCACTGGGTGCTCTTCTACGGCAGCATCAAGGAGTCGAATGTCTCGGTGGGGGTGATATGTTTCGCAACCGCAAGTTTCTTCACTGCCCTGCTCGAGCCTATGGTAAACCGCCACAGACCGCGTTGGAAACAGCTGCTCTTCAGTTCCATATCCCTTGTGGGTATAATGATGGTGTTCAGCCTTGACACCCGTTACAGGCTCGGCATCGCGATGGGCCTGGCTTCTGCGGCCCTCTATTCGTTGTTCAGCATATTCAACAAGAATGTCGCGCAGCAGACGGGGCAGGGGAGCAGCACCATGCTGCTGTATGAGCTGATTGGAGGCGCGCTGGTTCTGACCCTGCTGATGCCCTTCTACCATATTCTCTTCCCCGGGATGCCTGTAGTTCCTGACCGCAACGACCTGCTGATGCTCCTGTTGCTGGCATCGGTGTTCACAATATGGCCAATGTTCCTCCAGATTCAGGTGCTCAAGACCCTTTCCCCTTTTCTGGTGAACATCACCTATAACCTGGAATCGGTCTACAGCATATTCTTTGCGATGCTACTCTTCAATGAGTCGCGGGAGCTCTCTCTCTCGTTCTGGCTGGGCGTGGCGCTGGTAGTGCTATCCGTATTCCTGGAGATTTTCTCGAGGCGTGAGGAGTCAGAGAAAGAGTCTCAGGTGCCAGAGGGCAATGCCGATTGAAACCGAGACGTTCAGGGAGTGCTTGGTTCCGAATTGCGGGATTTCAAGCGAGAAGTCTGATGCATCCACCGCTTCCTGGCTTACGCCGTCCACTTCGTTTCCGAATATGAGGGCGTACCTGCGTCCCTTTTCCGGACGGAATCCGTCCATCATTACCGAGTTGACCGTCTGCTCGAGGCTGACGGCGGTGTAACCTTCCCTTTTGAGACGGCAGATGAGTTCCACCGTGTCGTCGCAATGCTCCCAGGGAACGCTGTCTTCCGCTCCGAGCGCCGATTTGTGGATTTCGGGCGAAGGAGGACACGCGCATATGCCGCAGAGGAAGATTCTGTCGACTTTGAAGGCGTCGGCGCTGCGGAAGGCGGATCCTATGTTGTGGGCGCTGCGTATGTTGTCCAGTATCAGGACTATGCCTGACTCCGGGAGTTCCCGGTAACCTGCCTTGTCGGTTCTTCCGAGCTCGATGTTGAGAAGTTTTCTGTTCTGAGGCATTTTGGCATCAATCTTTTCACAAAGATAGCAAAGAATGAATATAAATGTTATATTTGCCCTGCCGGTGATGCCGGCGCACTATTGACCAAAAACAATCTACCAATACGAGATGAAACAGGATCTGCAGATTTTCGACTTGATCAGGAGGGAAAAGGAGAGACAGTCGCTCGGACTTGAACTCATAGCCTCCGAGAATTATGTCAGTGACCAGGTGCTTGAGTCGATGGGCTCCATTTGCACCAACAAGTATGCCGAGGGTTATCCCGGCAAACGCTATTACGGAGGATGTGAGGTCGTCGACCAGGTCGAGCAGCTTGCCATTGACAGGCTCTGTCAGATTTTCGATGCCGAATATGCCAACGTGCAGCCTCATTCCGGAGCTCAGGCGAATATGGCCGTGACCATGGCCTGCCTCAAGCCGGGTGACACCTTCATGGGCCTTGACCTTTCGCAGGGCGGACACCTTACCCACGGTTCTCCGGTGAACGCTTCCGGTATACTCTACCACGCTGTGGCATATGGACTTGACCCTGAGACCGGACGCATCGACTATGACGATATGGAGAGGAAGGCTCTCGAGCACAAGCCGAAGCTAATCATCGGAGGCGCGTCAGCATATTCAAGGGAATGGGATTATGAGAGGATGCGTGCCATCGCCGACAAGGTGGGCGCGATTTTCTGGGTCGATATGGCTCATACCGCGGGTCTCATTGCCGCAGGTCTGCTCAAGAATCCTGTGAAGTATGCGCACATCGTGACTTCCACTACTCACAAGACCCTTCGTGGCCCTCGTGGCGGTATCATCCTGATGGGTAAGGACTTCGACAATCCGTGGGGTCTTACTACGCCTAAGGGAGAGGTCAAGAAGATGAGCGCGATACTCAATTCAAGCGTCTTCCCGGGCATCCAGGGCGGTCCGCTCGAGCACGTGATTGCCGCAAAGGCGGTTTCATTCTATGAGGCCATGCAGCCTGAGTACAAGGAGTACCAGAAACAGGTTGTGGCCAATGCCCAGACGATGTGCAGGGAGTTCATATCCAACGGTTACAAGATTATCTCCGGCGGTACTGACAACCACCTGATGCTCATTGACCTCAGGACCAAGTTCCCTGAACTTTCCGGCAGGGTTGCCGAGAAGGAGCTCGTTTCTGCCGACATCACTGTCAACAAGAATATGGTTCCGTTTGACAGCCGTTCCGCTTTCCAGACTTCCGGCCTTAGAATCGGTACTCCTGCTGTCACTTCCCGCGGTTTTGTCGAGAAGGATATGCTGGATATCGTAGCTCTTGTCAACACCGTGCTCCAATCTGCTTCCGACCATGTAGCCGCCATCACCGCAAAGGAGCCGGACGAGGCACAGCTTGCTGAGAGGGAGGCTCACAAGGCAGTTATCGAGGAGGTTCGCAAGAAGGTGCATATGATGACCTCCGGCAGGCCGCTCAACCGCTATTGATTCCAGAGTCGTTTTTCATATGAGGCTGACCCAAAAGGTCAGCTTCTGTTGTTTTTTTGGGGGGGAGAGAAGTTCCGAAGGGTGGATGAAGCGAAGCGGAACTCTGGCGGAGCCTTCCGACAACTCACCATCATACTATATAATGTAAGAAGCCGACCCAAAAGGGTCGGCTTCTCCATTCCTACTGTCCGAAGCACAAGGCTTCAGACGGTATTACTTGCTCTGCTCGATTGCTGCCTGAGCCGCTGCGAGGCGGGCTACAGGAACGCGGAATGGAGAGCAGGAAACATAGTTGATGCCGATCTTATTGAAGAACTTGATGGAATCAGGGTCTCCGCCGTGCTCACCGCAGACACCGCAGGTAAGTTCAGGCCTGGTCGAGCGGCCGGCATTGATACCATATTCCACAAGCTTGCCGACACCCTTGGTGTCGATGGTCTGGAACGGATCGTTGTCAAGTATCTTGTTGCCGAGGTAGTCACCCATGAAGGTTCCGATGTCATCACGTGAGAAACCGTAGGTCATCTGGGTGAGGTCATTGGTACCGAATGAGAAGAACTCGGCTGCACGTGCCATCCTGTTGCCGGTCAGAGCGGCGCGAGGAATCTCGATCATAGTACCGAACTGGTACTTGATGTTCACGTCCATCCTGCCTTCAACCTCTGCCTTCACACGGTCACATATAGCCTTCTGGAAGCTGAGCTCACGTGCGGATATGGTGACAGGAATCATTATCTCCGGATGAGGATGAGCTCCGGCGTTGAGCAGCTCGGCTGTAGCCTCGAATATTGCCCTGTACTGGGTCTCGGCTATGAGAGGGAATGAGACGTGCAGACGTACTCCTCTGTGACCCATCATAGGGTTCACCTCGTGGAGAGCCTCACCTCTCTTTTCAACCTCCTCTACGGTTATGCCGAGTTCCTTTGCCAGTTCCGCCTTCTTGTCGGCGCTCTTCGGAACGAATTCGTGGAGAGGCGGATCGAGGAGACGGAATACAACCGGCTTGCCGTCCATGATGTGGAGGGTTCCCTTGACTGCAGCCTTGATGTAAGGCTCAAGGTCAGCGAGAGCCTGCTTCCTTTCCTCCTCGGTGTCGCAGAGTATCATCTTGCGGAGCATTGAGAGAGGACGCTCTGAGTTCTTACCGTAGAACATATGCTCGATACGGAAGAGACCGATACCCTCGGCACCGAACTTGAGGGCCTTTGCGGCATCCTCAGGGGTGTCGGCATTGGTCCTGATTCCGAGCTTGCGGAACTTGTCGACCATACCCATGAATTCGGTGAAGAGAGGGTTTTCGGTAGCATCCATCATATCGATGCGCTCGCCGTAAACCAGACCCTTTGCACCGTTGAGGCTGATCCAGTCACCTTCCTTGTACTGCTTGGAATCGTTGCCGAAGGTCACATATTTCTCCTCGAAGTTGATCTTCATGGAGTCGCATCCTACGATACAGCACTTGCCCCAGCCTCTTGCCACGAGAGCGGCGTGTGAAGTCATACCGCCCCTGGTGGTGAGGATACCTGCAGAAGCTCGCATACCCTCGATGTCCTCAGGAGAAGTCTCCTCGCGGATGAGGATTACGTTGCGTCCTTCCTTCTGTGCCTGCATGGCGCCTTCGTCAGAGAATACGATGGTACCTACGGCTCCGCCCGGAGATGCAGGGAGACCCTGTGCAAGAACCTTGGCCCTCTTCTCGGAAGCCGGGTCGAGTATCGGGTGGAGAACCTCGTCGAGCTGTGATGGAGAGAGCCTCATCACGGCGGTCTTCTCATCGATCATTCCTTCCTTCACCATGTCCATGGCCATCTGGAGGGCGGCGAGACCGGTCCTCTTTCCGATACGGCACTGGAGCATCCAGAGCTTGCCTTCCTGGATGGTGAACTCGATGTCCTGCATGTCGTGGAAGTGGTCCTCGAGACGGGTGCGGATTTCGTCAAGCTCCTTGTAAACCTTAGGCATAGCCTTTTCGAGAGACTTGAGATCCTTGTTCTTCTCGCTCTTGGTGGCCTCGTTCAGAGGGTTAGGGGTGCGGATACCTGCAACCACGTCCTCGCCCTGTGCGTTGATGAGCCACTCTCCGTAGAACTTGTTGTCACCGTTGGCAGGGTTGCGGGAGAATGCGACACCGGTAGCCGAGCTTTCACCCATGTTTCCGAACACCATGGACTGTACGTTAACGGCAGTGCCCCAGTCGTCCGGAATCCTCTCGATTCTTCTGTATGCGATAGCCCTCTTTCCGTTCCATGACTTGAAGACACCACCGATGGAGCCCCAGAGCTGCGCATTTGCGGAGTCAGGGAATTCGACGCCGAGAACCTCCTTGACCTTCATCTTGAACTTCTCGCAGAGGTCCTTGAGCTCCTCGGCGGTGATGTCGGTGTCGGAAGCATATCCCTTCTGTTCCTTGAGCTCGGACATCATCCTGTCGAGCTGCTGGCGTATGCCCTGTCCGTCCTCAGGCTCTATGCCCTCGGCCTTCTCCATGACGACGTCCGAATACATCATGATGAGACGTCTGTATGCGTCATATACGAAACGCGGATTGCCGGTCTTCTTGATAAGACCAGGGATGGTGGCTGAGCAGAGACCGATGTTGAGGATGGTGTCCATCATGCCAGGCATGGAACTTCTGGCACCTGAACGGCAGCTCACGAGGAGCGGATCCTCTACGTCGCCGAATTTCTTGCCCATGATGTCTTCAGTGGCCTTGAGGGCCTGTGCGACCTCAGCCTTGAGGTCATTGCTGTAGTCTCCGCCAAGAGCGTAATACTCCGCGCAGCATTCTGTGGTGATGGTGAATCCTGCAGGCACAGGCATGCCGAGGAGGCTCATCTCAGCGAGGTTCGCGCCCTTGCCGCCGAGGAGTTCCCTCATGGTACCATTGCCTTCAGCTGTCTTGCCGCCGAAGCGGTAGACCCTTTTCTTCTTTTCGAACATATAGCTAGAGTTTTATTTGGTTTTTCGAAACAAACGATGCGTATCGTGAAACGCAAAGATAAGTGTTTCTCCGAAAATATGGAAATTTCAAGGAGTTCCTACAATAATTTTGATGCCAGTTCGGACAATTCGCTGCGCTCTCCCTTCCTCAGGAAGACGTGCTCGAACAATTTCTCCCCCGCCATCTTCTCGCCCAGATGCGTCAGGCCGTTCGACCACTGGTCCAGATACGGCTGGTCAATCTGGAATATGTCTCCGGTGAACACTATCTTGGTGCCTTCTCCGGCCCTGGTGATTATGGTCTTGATTTCGTGAGGCGTGAGGTTCTGGGCCTCGTCGATGATGAAGAACACCTTGCCCAGGCTTCTGCCCCTGATATATGCCAGAGGCGTGATGAGCAGCTTGTCCTCCCTGACCATGGCCTCGAGGTGCAGGGCTTCCTTGGAACTCGGCCTGAACTGGGCCTTGATGACATTCAGGTTGTCCATCAGGGGCTGCAGGAAAGGACTCATCTTGCTCTTCTGGTCACCCGGGAGGAAACCTATGTCCTGGTTGCCGAGGGTCACTGCAGGCCTGGAGAGGATTATCTGGTCGAAATCCCTCTCCTGCTCCAGGGCAGCGGCAAGCGCGATGAGAGTCTTGCCCGTACCCGCCCCTCCGGTCAGGGACACCAGCGGTATCTTGGGGTTCAGGCAGGCGTCCAAGGCCATCTTCTGCTCGAGATTCCTCGGCCTGATGCCATATGCCTGGCGCGACCTTACGAGGCTTATCACCTTCCTGTCGGCGTCATATCTGGCCGCAAGCTCCCCGTTCAGCACGAAGAGCGCATTCGCCGCCGGTTCACGCCCGGTGACGGACTCCCAGCCTATGCTGTTGTCCTGGCCGTAGTTCAGGGTCTGGATGACCTCGTCCGGAACCTTGTCCAGGTACTGCACCTCCTTGCGGGTGTTCTCGACCCTGTTCTCATCCACCCTGTCGGTAAGATAGTCCTGGGCCTCCATACCTGAAGCCTTTGCCTTGATCCTGAGGTTGATGTCCTTGGTGACCAGGGCTACGAACCTGTCCGGATAATTGTCCCTCACCCATATGGCGGTGGCGAGTATCCTGTGGTCCTGGGTGTCGTCCCTGAAAAGGTCCGCAAGTTCCGGCGGGAAAGGATGGTTCGGCTCTATCTTGATGCAGCCGCAGTTCTTCCCGATGGGGATTCCGTACTTGCCGAACAGTTTGCCCTCCGTAAGTTTGTCCAGGTCGCGCATGAAGCCGCGCGCATTGAAGCTCAGGGCATCATTGCCTTTCTTGAATTTGTCCAACTCCTCGATTACCGCAACAGGGATGAATACGTCATTGTCCTGGAACTTGCGTATGGCTCTGTAGTCGTGGAGGATGATGTTGGTGTCCAGCACGAAGATCTTCGGTTTCTTCACCTTTGCATTCGTCTGGGGCACATTTGCATATCTGGCCATAACAAAGTGGTTATTAATAAGTTGTCATCAGTCTTCCCCTTCCGATACCTGAACGTTCAGGAGGGAATGGAGTATCCCGCTTATGCCGTTGCTTTCCCCGCTGAGCAGCCGCAGCCCCTTCCCGCCCGCCTTGAAGGCGCCAAGCGGATAATAGGCCACATCCTGAAGCAGCAGTTCCGCATCGATGTAGTCGTAGTCGTCAGCGGTGATTTCGAGCAGTACGCCCGGCAGTTCAGAGAAGAGCAGCCTCGCCAGTTCGGTCTCCCCGTAGGACTTCATCACATCCCCGAACTCGGCATCGAAGCCCGCGTTCTCCGGCACCATGCGCCGCAGGGCCTGCAGCAGACCTCCGTCGGATATGGTGATGCCGGACACGGCAATCCCGTCCTCGACCAGTTCCCGCACGACCTCGTAACAGTCAATGAAATAATCCGGAGACTCCAGTTCCACGGCTTTCCCGCAAGGTTCGGAAGTGACCTGCGCCAGCAGGGAGCCCCCCAGATTGTGCGGGCAGGTGTCGAAAGGAATGTAAATGATCCAGTTCCCCTCCTTCCCGCTTGCCTTCAGCGGACATTTCCGCCTGTCCTTCATGTGCGGATGTTCGGTCTGGAAGGGCAGTTCCTCGAAGAAAAGTTCATCCTCCCCGTCCGCCTCATCAAAGGACTGCGTCACTCCGGAAAGAGCCGCCTTCACCTCGATGCCCAACTCGGGGGAGGAAATCAACTTACAGTCTCTCAGGCATATGCCAACGTCGTCTGCGGTGTCGCAGGCGCTTTCGACGGAAGAGTAGAAGGCCGCCATATTCCCCAGCCTGTCCCCGTTCCATCTCCAGCATATGGAGAGGGCGAGGTCTCCGAGGCGGAAATGGCCTTCCTTCCATATGGCGTCAAGCAGCGCAGTGGCCATCCTGCCCTGGGTGAAAGCGTCGCAGTTGGCCACGGGGACCTCGCGAGAGCGGGCCCTGCGCATCAGGGAAAGGTAGCTGAAAGGATCCCGGTCGAGTTGGGATGCGCTTACCGGAGACGGGTCGATGGACTCGTCAATAATCTGCCCAGAAGGCTCCTCGGGGGCATATTCACCCGCATCGCAGGCCCTCTGCAGCATTGCTCCCGGCGTCGTGTCCATGCGTACGCCGTCTATGATGTATTCCGACCAGAGTGCGGAGCTGTTCTCCTTCATAGTTTCATTCAGTCGCTGATATCGTAAAAATACGTAAATTTGGAAACAGTACAAAATATTGGATGATGTTTGCTGAATTTTCCGAGAAAAGCTACAGGGATGAGCTGGAAGCCCTTTTCCTGAGATTCCCGTCTGTGCAGAACGTCCCTTTCGGAGACGCCTACAAGCCGGGGCTCGAGAGGATGCTCGAATTCGACCGCCTGCTCGGCAACCCCTCGCGCAGCTGCAGGGTGATACACGTGGCCGGAACCAACGGCAAAGGTTCGGTTTCGAATATGCTGGCATCCTGCCTTTCCCGTCACGGTTTCAGGACCGGACTCTACACCTCCCCGCACATAAACGATTTCCGGGAGAGGATGCGCATCGCCGGTCCCGAGGGCGTTGCCTCCATGGTTCCCAGGGAATATGTCTATGACTTCATATGCCGTTACAAGGCTGATTTCGAGCGCCTTTCCCTGTCATTCTTCGAAATCACCACGGGCATGGCCTTCAAGTGGTTCGCCGACAGTGACGCAGACTGGATTGTGCTTGAAGTCGGCCTGGGCGGACGTTTGGACAGCACCAACATAGTCACTCCTGAGATATCCGTGATTACATCCATAGGCCTGGACCACTGCGACCTGCTGGGCCACAGCCTGGCGGAAATCGCATCCGAAAAGGCGGGCATAATCAAACCCGGAGTGCCGGTGGTGATAGGCGAGGACCATCCCGGGACACGTCCGGTGTTCGAGGCGAAAGCCGCCTCCTGCGCTTCGGGGATAATCTTTGCCGGGAGCGGACATCCGACCCTTGAACCCCGCTTCCCGCACATCCTCTCTGAAATGGACCTGCGCGGTGATTATCAGGCATACAACCTCAGGACCGCCGCAAGCGTGCTGGACCTTCTGGGCCTGTCTGACCCCATATCCGAAGATGCGCTCATACACACCGCCTCCCATATGGACTTCCACGGTAGATGGGAGAGGCTCCGGACCCGTCCGACCGTACTCTGCGATATCGGTCACAACGCCCACGCCCTCAGGCACAACTTCGCACAGCTCAGGCGTCTTGCCTCCGCTCCGGACTGCAGCGGACTGCACATCGTCTATGCGATAATGGCGGACAAGGACCTCGATGCCATACTGCCTCTCATGCCCGCCGAAGCCATCTGGCACTTTGCGACACCGTCCAGCCGCAGATCTCTGCCAGCGGAAAAAATAAGGGAAAGATATGCTCAGTATCTTTCGTCGCAAGGCCTTGAGGCACAGGGCCTTTATGCATATGCCGACGTGGCTTCCGCAGTGGATGCCGCGCTCTCCCAGGCGGGTCCCGACGGCATCATATACATCGGTGGCAGCACTTTTGCAGTGTCGGAGGCCATCCCGTTATTCATCCCGGAGACGGATGGTTCCGGAACAGAAAGCAGACTATGATGAACATCAGAAGAAACCTATTGGCCGCAGCCTTCCTGCTATTGGCCGCATTCTCACTCGACGCAGCAATGAAAACAGACAGACAGACCGGAGGCACCGATGCAGGTGGCCACGTCCTCAGCCAACTCTGGGCGGACTACGGCAAGGCAAGCGCCGCCGACAGACCGAAACGGCAGCAGGAGATACTCCGCTCGATTATGGACCGTGCCCGTCAGGACAGGCTCGGCTGGGACTACTACGACGCCTGGAACAGATACGTAAGCGTCAGCTCTTCCCGCGACTGGAAGCAGAGGCAAACCCTTCAGGAGGAATGCGCCAAAGCATTTGAGGAATATGGTGACCCGCTTCTGACCTATGCCTGGCGCAGCGGACGTTATGCCTGGGAAAAGGCATCCCGTCTGCCTTTCATCAGAGAGAATGCGGAAGTCCTCAAGGCTTCCTGCAGCAAGTCCTTCCACCTTTTCTGCGGGAATACTCCGTCGATGATGAACGGCCTGCTGGGTCAATATATCGGCAATGACTATGAATATGCCCTCTGGGACTATCTGGGTAACGGACGCCCGGACAAGGAGGCGTCAGCGCTGCTCAGGGCGGAGCTCAAGGGAGCATATCCCGCGTCGGCATATCTCGATTATATTGAGGCTGAGGCTCTTGATATAAGAAAGAGGACTGAGGCTATGGAAAAGGTGAAGGCGGATTATGAGGGGAAGGCTGTGGGCATGATGGCCTGGGCTTCCCTTTTGGGGGACAGGATGTGGAAACTGGAGGAGGCGGATGCGGCTTCTGCGGAATATGAAGCCCTGTATGCCGAGGCTCGGGAGTTTGAGAGGCGCCGCAAGGCCATACGCGGGGAAGACCGTGCCCTGGCCGCGTCCATAACCGAGGTCAGGAACCTGATTGACAGGTTGACGGAAAAGGACGTGCAGCTCGGTGTGGAGGGGGAGAAAATCAGCATATACCTGAGAAATCTCCCGTCGGTCACGATGTGCATATATGCGGATGAGGGGGAAAAACTACTCTTTCGCAGGAAAATGGTGAATGAGTCCGGGAGTTTCTACCGCGAGGACACGCTGGGCGTGGCCTTCCCGCTGCAGGATGACGGTGCCTACCGCATCCGTGCCGTATCCGGAAGGGCGTCTGCCGAGACCAGGGTGGAGAAACACTCCCTTTCTCTTGCACTCAGGCGGGACAGGGATGCATTCCGCATATACCTGGCCTGGCAAGACAGCGGCGCACCGGTTGAAAAGGCTGAGCTGGTGCTGCGCCGAAACGGCAGGGAAGTATCTGTAGTTCAGGACTTTGAATTTGAAGGGGGCTTCACCGCCCTTCCTCCTGAACTGTCCTCGTTCCTGACGGGGGACGGCAGGTATTCCATAGAGTGCCGTTTCAGGGATGCCGATGGTGTGCTCAGGAAGTCAAAAGCGCTCCTTACCGACGGGAAGGAAGGGTATTCTTCTTCCGGTGCCCGTTCTCAGACTTATGGCAGGCTCTATACCGACCGTATGGCGTACAGGCCTGGCGAGACCGTTTCCTTCAATGCCCTTTATTACAAAGGAGACCTTAGGGAAAGCATCTCCACTGCCTGCCAAGGACTTGAGGCCAAGGCGGTGCTGATTGATGCCGAAGGCAATGAAATCGGGAGTGAAGTGCTGAAAATCAATGATTTCGGCACGGCCGCATCGGCATTCGAACTGCCGAAGGGCAGGCGCAACGGCTGGTTCAATATAGTGGTTACAGCAGGCGGTTGCACGGCTTCGCGCAGTTTCAGGGTGGATGATTTCCGGCTTCCGGACAGCGAACTCGTGTTCGACAGGGACGAACAGTGGTATATGCCGGGAGACGTAGTGAGCGTCGGCGGCATTATACGCACCTACTCCGGTCATTCGACCGATGCCTTCCGTCTTGATTATCAGGTGGATTATAAGGGAGAGAAACTGATTTCCGGACATCTTGCCCCGGATGCGGGGGGCCACTTCTCTCTGGAGTTTCCGACCGGGGATGACGTGGACTGGCAGTACTACCGTGTGACGGTCAGGGTGGTTGACGGAAACGGCCAGACTCAGGAATACGGCAGGAGCGTGAATGTGAGCCGCAGTTTCAGCCTGGACCTGAGCCTTGTGGACGGAATCAGGGCAAATTATGAGAAACCGGGTGCTGAATGGTCTCGGGGCCAGGGCGGAGCTATGGATTCCGACCGGCTCAGAATCAAGATCGGGGCAAATGCAGGCGGTTCGGTGGAAGTCCATCCTGTTGTGGACTATGTACTTTGCGGCAAGGACGGCGGTGAACTTCTCTCCGGTCGCTGCTCGCCTGGAGAGGCGCTCGAGTTGGACCTGTCAGCATATTCAGGATCATTCTTTACTCTGAAGGCCAAGGGCCGTGTGCGTGGAATCGAGGCTGAGGCTGAACTGGAGTTCGCGAGGGTGAGGCCTGGGGACAAGGTTCTGGACGCTCCTTTCGAGAATTATTTCAGCGCCCCTTCGGAGGAACTCGGTCCGGGTGAGGATATCGTGCTCAGGATGGGCGCAGCCGACGGACCCGTATGGGCTGTCGTGGAGATCTTCGGAGCAGACAGCCGTCTGCTTTCAACTTCGTCGGTGCATCTCGATGGCAGGATGGGCGAGGCCGGCTCCCTCATGACGTTGACCCTGCCATATCCGGATGAATATCCTGACGCCGTGCGTCTGCAGGTCTTCTATTTCAGGAAGGGACGCAGCCACAGCTTTGACGTGCAGTACAGCCGCCGCAGGGAAGTGACGGCGCTGCCTCTGGAATGGTCGCGTCTTGTGGACAGGACCGTGCCGGGCTCGAGAGTGACTCTCGGCCTGAAGACCCTCCCCGAGGCGGAGGTGATGGCGACGGTCTATGACTTGAGCGTGGACAGGATATGCCCTTACGATTGGGACGGGATACGTCTTTCCGGCTATGGGGCTCCTTCCGTGAGGATCAGGTCGGTGTGCGGAGGAATGGACTCAGGTATGGTGATCGGGTATGGAGCAGCCAGGCCTTCGCTGATGTCCAGAAAGAGTCTCTCCCTGTCCAGGGCGTCCGTGGATGATGTTGAGGTTGAGGAGGATATGGCTCTTGCCGGGGATGTGCTTCCGCAGTCCGTGGGGAATTCGGCGGGCGCAGTGGTGGATGAGGTCAGGGTCAGGGAGGATTTCGCCGGCACCCTTGCCTTCGAGCCTTCGCTCCGCAGTGACGGGGACGGCAATGTGTCCCTCAGTTTCGAAGCCGCTGACAGGCTTTCCACCTACAAGGTGATGGCCTTCGCCCATACCAAGGATATGAGGAACTCGGTGCTCAAGGGTGAATTCCTTGTCACCCTGCCTCTGCAGCTGGGCTTCAATCCGCCTGCATATGTGCACGTCGGGGACAGGCCTTCCTTCTCCGTCACCCTTTTCTCGTCGGCAGACGAACTTCTGCGCGGCACCCTCTATCTTTATGGATATGCCGGTGCGCGTCACGAGGGCGAGGAGCCGCTTTCCGTTCAGAGCCGCAAGGTGGAACTGCCTGCACGTTCCTCCGTGGCCGTGGTACTGGATCCGGGCAGTTTCGATGAGGTGGGCGAGCGCGGTTTCAAGCTCGTATTCGTCGCAGACGGCAAGGACGGATTCTCCGACGCCATGTTTGTCAGCATACCGGTACTTTCTGATGCCCAGATACTTACTGAGAGCCATTCGGCGCTCATGACTGACTCCCGCGACCGCGAGGCGCTGCTGGCGGAACTTTCCGCAGCCTTCGTGAACACTACTCCTTACGGAGCTTTGGTCAAAGAAACCTCCATCAGGGATATGCTGACGGAGAGCTTCGCTTCAAGGCGCTATCCTTCTGTGCCTGACGTGATTTCACTCTCCGAGGCTCTGTATGTGCGTCTTCTTGCCGACAAGCTGGGCCTGGAAGTATCTCCTGAACTCTCCGTTGCGAAACTGCTGGAGGACCTGCTGGCCTGCCAGAATGCCGACGGAGGCTTCTCCTGGTTCTCCGGAATGGAATCCTCTCCGGTCATGACTGCGGCGGTATTGGAGAGAATGGCCAAACTGAGCCGCCACGCCGATGTGGGATTTGACCCGCACTCCGCGGTGGCATATCTCGACAGGGCATATTTCAGCCGCTCCAGGCAGCTTTGGAACGGCGGCATATCCATGGAACAGTACCTGTATGTCAGGTCGGCATATACGGAAGTTCCTTTTGAATATGAGCCTGTGGGTGATAAGGCGAAGGAGGAATTCAGAGCCTTCGGCAAGGATGCCGCGGATTATCTGCTGCCGGTCAGGGAGCGTGGCCTTTCGGGGCAGATTCTGGCCAAGGCGCGGAGGCTGAGAACTTTGGCCTGGCTGTCCGCAGACGGCGCGGCCTCTCTTGTGTCGGCACTGGGCATACACCGTTCTGCGCAGGGAAAGCTTGATGCTTCGCTGGAAAAGGATGTGGCCTCTCTGCTGGAATATGCTGTGGATCACAGGGATGGAGCTGTATATTACCCTGATGCCGTGATGCCTTTCAGAGGTCTGCTGGAGAGTGAGGCTTATGCGCACAGCCTGTTGTGTGACCTTTTCGAGGATTATGCGGACGGCTTCGGTGCCGGAGCCGCATCAGGTGAAAAGGCAGCTGAGGCGGAACGTGTTGCCGACGGGATAAGGTTATGGCTGATGCTGCAGAAGGAAACGCAGCATTGGGATGCCGATGCTTCATATCTCGATGCCGTGAATTCCGTTCTGTCGGGGAATGTGATGGACGTCAGGGTACTGGTGATGAGCAAGAGCTATCAGAAGCCGTATTCGCAGCTGAAGCCATCCGGAAACGGTTTTCGCATAGAGCGGAAATTCCTCAGGGACGGTAAGGAAATCGCTGAAGGCGAGCAGCTCAGGCCTGGGGATAAGATTACCGCCGAGTATCGTGTCTGGAATGCTGAGAACCGCAGTTTTGTGAGGCTCAAGGCATATCGGGAGGCTGCATTCAGACCTGTTGACCAGCTGTCCGGCCTTTCGCTGTGGGGTATGTTCCGGGCTCCGTCCTGGCCTATGTCCTTCGGCGGCAGCTACCGCAACGTCCTTCCTGATCTCACCGAATACTATTTCGACTCCTATCCGGAAGAAGACAGCGTGATTACAGAGGAATACTTCGTGACTCAAGAAGGCAGTTTCAGTGCTCCGGTGCTGGAAATTGAGTGCCTCTATGCGCCTCATTACCGTGCCAACAGCGGCTTTGGCGGCACTGTGACCAGCCGCAGGTGAGATTTTTGAGGATTTTTCCGAAAAAATTCCCCGAAAAGTTTGCATTGAACTGAAAAGTGGCTATATTTGCAATCCCGTTACGAAAGAACGGATGCAAATAGCTTGGGAGCATAGCTCAGTTGGTTCAGAGCGTCTGCCTTACAAGCAGAGGGTCGGGGGTTCGACTCCCTCTGCTCCCACCGGAAGCGATTCAGGAAACTGGATCGCTTTTTTTGTCATA
>JAEDLE010000016.1 GCA_016295455.1 Bacteroidales bacterium | reverse complement strand
CCGACAACTCCAGGCATCACTACAGAACGCAAGAAACCGACCCTTTCGGGTCGGTTTCTGGTAGCCCCACGAGGAATCGAACCTCGATTTAAAGTTTAGGAAACTTCCGTTCTATCCGTTGAACTATGAGGCCATACCGCTACAATGAGCATTTGCCGAAAGAGTACTATTCAGCGCTCTTCTCGATGATCTGGCGTCCCCTGTAATAACCGCACTCAGGACATACCCTGTGGTAAATCACTGTCGCGCCGCACTGAGGACAGGTTGCGAGTGTCGGGACAGCCGCATGATCGTGCGTTCTTCTCTTGTCCCTCCTCTGCTTGGAAAGTTTGTGTTTCGGATGTGCCATTGTTATATACTTTTTTTAATTTTCCTTTCAATCACCCTTGTCAGTCGAACAATCCCTTGAGGGCGGCAAACGGATTGTTCCCTTCTTCTGCAGTTCCGGCTTGCCCCACGGCATCAGCCTCGCCTGAGAGCCATCTTACGGTGTCCGGGTTGCATTCTCCCTCTGCGTGCACACGCTGGAGGGGAAGCGCAAGCATCGAATAATCGTAAATGATCTGCGCCATATCCAGAACTGCCTCGTCTTCAGGAAGATAGATTGTTTCACGTTCTCCTTCCTCACCAAGTGCAGCCTGATTCTCCACAGGTTCCGGGCCGAACTTGACGCTCATCCGCACGAGTTCCGAGACCGGGAGGACAAGGTCCTCGAGGCATCTGTCGCAGGGAACGGTCAATGTCCCCTCCAGCTGGCAGTCCAATCCTGTGTAGCTTCCGGATTTCTCTATCGTGACGTCCGCACGGACATCGGCATCAAGCACTCCGGTATCTCCGAATTCTGCAAAGAACTCTTTCCCAACGTGCCAGGAATACTGTTTCTTCCCGGCGTTCAATCCATTTAATGGTATCTTCAACTCTTCAATCATATCCAATAAATAGATTTGGGGTTGCAAAGGTACACAAAACTTTTAAAAAATCAACTATCTCTCTCGCTTTTTCTTTTCCTGTCGAGCGGATCGAGCAAAATCTTCCTGATTCTCATGAAGTGAGGGGTCACTTCCACGAGCTCATCCTCCTGTATGTACTCGAGGGCTTCCTCAAGCGAGAACTTGATTGCAGGCGGCAGGGCGACCTTCTCGTCACTGCCCGCGGCGCGGACGTTGGTTAGCTTCTTGGTCTTGCATATGTTCACGTTGAGGTCGAACTCCCTGGTGTGCTCTCCCACAACCATACCGCCGTATATCTCCTCTCCCGGCTCCACGAAGAAACGGCCGCGGTCCAGAAGTTTGTTCATCGAATATGCCACAGCCTCGCCGGTCTCGAGGGACACGAGGGAACCGTTGGTCCTGCGCTCGATTTCGCCCTTGTAAGGCTGGTACTCCTTGAACCTGTGCGCCACCACTGCCTCTCCCTGGGAAGCTGTGAGCAGATTGCTCCTGAGTCCCATGAGGCCACGGGTCGGAATCTCGAACTCGAGCAGGGTCCTGTCCCCTCTCGGCTCCATCCTGAGGAGCGCGCCCTTCCTGCGGGTCGAAAGCTCGATAGCCGCGCCCACGAACTCTTCCGGAACCTCGATGGAGAGCTCCTCTATAGGCTCGCAGCGCTGTCCGTTTATGGTCTTGTCGAGCACCTTGGGCTGTCCCACCTGAAGCTCGAAGCCTTCCCTCCTCATGGTCTCGATCAGGACGGAGAGATGGAGCACTCCGCGACCGTACACCACGAACTGGTCGGCGTTCAGGCCCGGCTTCACCCTGAGGGCGAGATTCTTCTCGAGCTCCTTGTCGAGACGTTCCTTTATATGCCTGGAAGTCACGAACTTGCCATCCCTTCCGAAGAAAGGCGAATTGTTTATGGTGAAGACCATGCTCATTGTCGGCTCATCGACAGAGATAGGCGGCAGGGCCTCCGGATTCTCGAAGTCCGCGATGGTGTCCCCGATTTCGAAGCCCTCTATACCCACAACGGCGCAGATGTCACCGCACTCAACCTGGTCCACATTCTTCTTGCCCAGTCCGTCGAAGGACATCAGCTGCTTGATCTTCTGCTTCTCGATTATGTCATACCTCTTGCAGAGGCTCACGTTCATGCCTGTCTTCAGGCTGCCCCTGGTCACCTTGCCGACGGCTATCCTGCCGACATAAGGGGAATACTCGAGCGAAGAGACAAGCATCTGCGGCGTACCCTCCACCACCTTCGGCGCGGGAATCACCTCGAGTATGGCGTCGAGCAGCGGAGTGATGTCAGTTCCCGGGGTGCGCCAGTCCCCGGACATCCAGCCCTGCTTCGCGCTTCCGTATATGGTCCTGAAGTCCAGCTGGTCCTCATTGGCATTGAGGTTGAACATCAGGTCGAACACCTCTTCCTGCACCTCGTCCGGACGGCAGTTCGGCTTGTCCACCTTGTTCACGACCACGATGGGCTTCTTTCCCAGCTCGAGAGCCTTCTGGAGAACGAACCTGGTCTGAGGCATGCAGCCCTCGAAGGCATCCACGAGCAGAAGCACGCCGTCCGCCATATTCAGGACACGCTCCACCTCTCCGCCGAAGTCGCTGTGGCCCGGAGTGTCTATAATATTGATCTTGACACCCTTGTACACCACGGACACATTCTTGGCGAGTATGGTTATGCCCCTCTCCCTTTCAAGCTCGTTATTGTCCATTATCAGTTCACCCAGGTTTTCAGGCCTCCTCACGAGGTCCGCCTGGTAGATCATCCTGTCCACAAGAGTGGTCTTGCCATGGTCGACGTGGGCTATGATCGCGATGTTTCTGACATCCTGCATATGTTCCTATGTTAATATCCTACAAAATCTTGTCCCAGCCTTCCACAAGCCGGGACAAGATTGCAAAAATAAATATATTTCCGTGAAAACGCAAGGAGGATTTTCACGCTTCCCCATCATTCCGCCCTGCTGAAAAGCTGCGTGAATGCCGGGTCGTCCTCGGCCGTCCACAGCATATCCGTAGCGGTGAGTTCCGTGATGATGTACCTGTGCGACCAGAAACCCGTGTCGTGGTCATACTTGCCGCTGATGAGCGCGCCCTTTTCGGGATCGATGTCAAGGCTCCAGCTGCCGGTAATCTCCCTTGGAACATCCACGAAGGAATCCAGGTTCTGATTGATGACAAAGGTCCCGTCATTGCGCACGAGGGTCATCCTGAAGTAAGTACCCTCCGCGAGCGGCTGTCCGTTCCACCCGGAAAGCACCCAGTCTCCGGAAATGTTGTTCCTGTTCACCTCCAGGTAGGTCACGGTCTTGGACTCCTTCGTACAGGAAACGGCAAGGACTGCAAACAAAGCCAGGACGGCATATACAAATCTCTTCATATCTTTCATTTCTTTATCTCTATGAATATGACGGAGCGCAATGGTGTGGTGCCTGTTCCCCGGACCATCAGCCTCAGCCGCGCCGTCTCCGCTGGGGTTTCTTCCTCCCCCGGCTCGTATCTAATCTGAATCATTCCCTCCTGTCCGGGCGCAAGCGTCTGAGGCTCGCTGCTGACCTTGATGCAGGAGGGCAGGAAGGCAGTCTCGAACTCAGGGCTGAAGCTGCCGTTCCCCACATTCACAGCCCTTATGGCCGCTTCTGCAGGCCGGCCGGCGGAGAAACTGACGCTGTCCCGTCTCAGCCTGAGGGTTCCCATATCCACCGGATAATAATCCGCCAGCGGATTTGCGGACAGCACCTCCACCTCGAGGGTGAGCACCGCGACCGGCCGCACTGCCTCGTCACTGCGCACAAAGAGTTTCCTGAGGAAACGCCCCGGATGTCCGGTCGGGTCGAACTCCATCACTATCTGCGAAGCCTCTCCCGGAGCTACGGTGCCCACTCCCTGCAAAGCCCTGACACAGGAACAGTTGGAACCTATGCTGACTATGCGTACAGGCTTCTGTCCTCCATTCTCGAAGGGGAAGATGTAGCGGGATGGTCCCGCATCTTCCCGCATCGGGCCAGCCTTCAGGGCTGTGGTCCCGAAGCGGAGAGAACTGCTGTCAGCCCCTGCAGCGGTCTCCTCAAGCAGGTCCTCGAGCGGGACGGTCCTTATCTGGGCCGCCGCAGCCACTCCGCCAAGGAGCATCAGCAGACAGGTCAGCAACCTCATCAGAGCCAGCCGTTATCCTGAGCCTGCGACCTTACGGTCACCACGAACTCGAAGGAAGTACCGTTACCTGCACTGATCCTGGCCCCGGTCTGCCCTTCGGCAACGCCGGTCACCACCAGCCTCGAGCCCTCCATCCTGAGCTCGGCGACAGAAGGGTCGAAACCTTCCACGCTGTAGCTGAGGCTTTCACCCCCGACGAAATATGCCGACGGAAGATAACTCTTGCTGCTTCCCGCGGCGACATATACATTAGGGAAGGTCATCGGGACTCCCGCGCCTCCTATGGCTTGGAGGAAGGCATATGCATTCACCTGCCCGTGGCCCATCTTGCCGCGGTAGGAGTTGAGGTCCATGGTCTTGTAATGGTTGGTGCCCAGGTCGAGGACATACTTGTAGTAGCCCTTCGGCTCGTCGGTATTCCAGAACTGCTCCACGGGAGTGGCGCTGGAATAGAGCAGGTCAATTATCTCCTCGGCACGGAAGTGCTTCCTCAACTGGGCGGCATAGGAGATACCCAGCGCAACCACTCCCGACACGTGAGGACAGGCCATCGAAGTTCCCTCCATGTAGCCGTAACCCGAAGGTGAAACGTGGTACGGAAGGGTGGAGAGGACGCAGCCCAGGGCTCCCGTCTCGGAGCCTTCGCCATATTCATAATAATAGTCCTGGTCTCCTCCCGGAGCGCAGATCGTGGTTCCCGGACCGTAGTTGGTATATACGGAAGGCGTATAGTCCGCCGCAGTTGCGGCTACTGAGATGAAATCCCCGTAGGCTCCCGGATATCCTGCGGAAGGCGCGGCCTCGTTTCCTCCGGCGAATATGGCGACACCGCCTTCGATCACGCCGTCAGGCGAACCGGCGTTGTGTATGAAGTAGTCCAGGGCCAAGCTCTCCAGCATATTCATCGAAAGCCATTGCTCGTCAGTCGCATACTGCGGAGTCCATTCGAAAGCGTTGGCCGAGCCGGAGACATAGCCCCAGCTGCACTGGAGTATGACCGCTCCGTTGTCGGCGGCATATTTGATCGCCCTGACCTCGTCAAGCAGGGTTCCTGCGCTGTTGCCCGAGAATATCTGGCAGCTCATTATGCGCACGCCGGGCTTCTCTCCGTCACCGCCCGCCACGGAACTGATGCCTTCCCCGTTGTTGTTGACGGCTGCGATAACGCCCGCCACGTGGGAGCCGTGGCCGCTGTCGCTGAGGTTGTCGGTGGATATGATGCCGTTGCCTGCCACGAAATTGTAGCCGTAGTAGTCGCCGGCATAGCCGTTCCCGTCATTGTCTTGGTGGGAGCGCCATATCTCGTCTTCATTCACCCACATTGCCGCCTTGAGGTCCGGATGGGTGAAGTCCACTCCCTCGTCCAGCACTGCCACGATCACGGAAGGGTCGCCCGTGGAAAGTTCCCAGGCCTTCCTGACCTGGACGTCCGCACCTGCGGTGAACTTGGTCTCGCCCAGGTCTCCCTCATTCACCAGATGCCACTGGTACGGCAGGAGCCCGTCGTTGAAATATGGTCTTGTGGCGCCGGTTGCGGCCTGGAGCATCGCCGGTGTGAGCGGAATCACCTTGCCTTCGTCAGCCTTCTTGAGCTGGCGGTTGTAGCCCACTCCCCTTACCTCGCCAAGCACGGAAAGCCTTTCGGCCACCTCGCGGGCAGGGACTGAAGAATCGAAGCGGACCAGATACCACAGATGGAGACCGTCCTTCACTGCGGAGGCCTCAGTCCTGGCATCGACGGGGAATACACGCTCAATCGTGTATCCGTCAAGCATTCCGAGCACCTCGCCCACGTCCGGCAGCGCGCATACGCTCAGGGCGGAAGAAGGTCCGCTCCTGGTCATTCCGGTCTTTTCGAGCAGGTCCGCGACGCTCTCGTCAAAGCGTACCAGAAGCTCTCCCTCTATGTCATTTTCCCCGAACTCGGGTATCCGGCACGGCTTGGCGCCCTGCTCGGGAACCGCATTTCCTGCGGTGCAGGAGCTGATTATCACAAGCGCTGCCGCGAATAAGTATGTCTTGAGTCTCATCATCTATCTGGTCTCCTGGTTCTTTGGATTGTACTTCTTGTTGACATATTCCCTGTAGTAATAGTCAAGGTTCGCAGGGGCGTTGCTGAAGCCGGCGTTGTTGCCGTCCTGGTCCTTGCCCTCCTGGTAGAAGACAAGCACGTCAGGCAGCCATATGTCAAGTTTCGGATGGTAGAGCAGCCACTCCGGAAGCTCGCCGGATAGCCTGTTCAGGTTGATGGAGAAGGTGTTGGCATTAGGCAGCACCTTCGGCAGGCCTATGAGCCTTGCAGGGAGAGTGTCGCAGGCGCTGACCTCGGCCTCTGTCCATCTTGGGATGTCAGGATCGTTCCTGAAGTCAGGTATGCCGCCCTGCAGGTAGTTCACCGAAAGGATGAGAGTGTCAAGTTTCTCCCACCTGAGGAGACGCTCCGGGAAACTCCTGCGTCCCTGCTCGTCCTTCGGACACTCGTCTATGAGTCCGCCCAGGTCGGTCTTTACCGTGTTGCTCAGGTCATAGACCGTGCTGCGGGTGTTCGCGTTCATTATCAGCGCCCGGAGCTTCGGGAAGTTCTCCGGATTGATGAGCTGCGGCACGGAAGTGAAGTTGTTGCCGCTGATGTCCAGATACTCCAGATTCTTGAGTTTCTTGAAGTATGAAGGCAGGGACACGAGACCATATGCACTGATGGTCAAGCGCTTGAGCTGTTCGAGTTCGCTGATGTGCTCACCCGGCTCAAGGTCTTTCAGGAAAGTGTTGGCATTGCCGAAGAAGGTGAGGGACTCTGCCGCGGTGAGATACTTGACCTGGAAAGGCAGGCCTTCATCCGTGGCGAAGAGATAGAATTTGGCAGAACGCACCCTGCCCTTGTCAGGGCCGCTCTTCCAGACCTCGACCCCGTTCCAGTGTTCCATCCTCTCGGCCGTGTCAAACTCGGCCATGCAGTTGAGCGAACGGCTGATGGCGAGCAGCGCGAGGGAATCTCCCTTGACACCTATCTCAATCTGCTCGGCGGCCTCCTGGGCTATGGCGACCTCACCCGACCTGGTCACGGTCTGCTGAGGATCCGTGGCCTTGAAGCTGATTGTGGTGGTCCTCGGCTCCTGGAGATAGTTCAGGCTCCAGTCAAACCTGACTGTGACCGTGCGCGGACGGGCGCCTCTGTCGAGCTTGAGTTCGGACATGCTGCAGCGCAGCCACTGCCTGTCCTCTTCCGGAATCACTACGGAGAAAGGCACGTTGGCCTTCACCCGGAACTCGAAATGACGCTGGTCCTGGGGAGCGTAGCTGTCCAGCTCGACCTTCTCCACTGAAGCTGCGATTTGGGATTCGAAACCCTGCTGCTTCACCTCGAAGTCCAGCCTTTCTCCGCTGTCTTCCATCTGGATGCGGACAAAGCCCTCCCTGGGTTCCATGGTCAGGGCGGAATCGACTATAATGCTGCACTCCGCAGGCCCCGTGCCGTTGGCAGGAGAAACCGTTATCCACGGACTCTGGGTCTTCGCCACCCATCTCTGCGGGGAACTGAGCCTGACACTGGCGACACCGCCTTCAGGTCCCATTTCGACTGACTCGGTGTCTATCGTGAACTCTGTCGGCTCCTTCTCGGTGCAGGCCGCCGCAAGGGCAAGCGGGAGTATCAGAGCCAGTATAAATCTGTATGCTGTCTTTGTCATATTCATTCCGTCAGTCAAGGTTAATGTATGAGCAGCCCCTGATTTCCTGGGTCTTGTCATAGATGAGGATGTATCTGCCGGCGGCATATGCCGAACAGATGTCAGAGGCGTCGAAGACGATTTCAGGATTGTCACTGATGTCCAGATAGTAGATCAGCGAGGAAATCTTGTCGTTGACCATTCCGATATTGTTGGAGCCTATGTACAGAGCCCTGAGGCCCCTGTGGTCTCCGATTCCGGCAGGCCACTCGGAGAGGCACCTCGCTCCCGAGGCGCTTCTCTGTCCCCTGATTGCAAATACCGTCAGCCTGAAGCTGTCCAGAGGTTCCCAAGGGAAGGAGCTGAAGCGGTTGTACGAGAGATCCACACCGTAGAAATACGGTATGTTGACCGCGTGCATCTCGGCCGGGAGGTCGGAGAGATGATTGTACGAGAGGTCGAGGGTGGTGAGATACTTCACGTTCTCTCCCACGAAGGAGCCCTCAGGTATCTCTTCGAGAGAGCAGCCCCTCATCGAAATGTAGCTTATCATCGAGCCAGACTCCGCCAGGCAGGTAGGATAAACCGTGAGCTCGGGGTTGTTGTTGAGGGTCAGGGTGGAAGCGTTCAGGCCCTTGTAGCCATTGCCTGCATTCTCGAAACCGGAGATATGGTTGAACGAGAAGTCCACCGTTCCCATCACGTACTTGGTCTTGGCGGTGAATATGTCGGGAACCTGGGTCAGGAGATTGTCCTGGACCGAGAAGCTCTCGATGTATTCAGTGTTGCAGAACAGGCCGTCCACGGTAGGGAAATAGGAGATGCGGTTATGGTCAAAGAAGAGCTTGGCCGGCGCAATCTCAGGTCCGAACGGAGCCGTGATGGTCTCTATCTTGTTGCTGGACAGGTCCAGAAGGCCGATCTTCGGGATTCTGGACACCGCCTCGCCGTCGAGCACGGTCATATTGTTGGCATTGAGATACAGAATCTGAAGTGTTGCGGCGGCAGGACTGTCCGCGAGCATGGGCAGCAGCCTGTTGATCTCCTCCGGAGGAAGCTGGAGGTTGTTGCCGAAGTTCAGGACCTCTATGCCCTGGAGACGGCCCAGCACCTCAGGGATGCGGGTCATTTTCGAGCAGTTGTAGAACTCCACCTCCAGCAGGGACGGCAGATCCGCAAGCGCATCCGGCAGGGTGCTTATCTCACCGTTGCCGACGAAGAGCTTCTCGAGCTTCTTCAGCTTTCCTATCTCTTCAGGTAGGGACTTCAGCCCGTTGTAAAGCTTGCCGTGGATGTTGTCCTTCAGGGATATGCCGTTTTTCGCGCGGCCTGTACCCCTCTCTATGAGCTCATCCTCCGAATACCTGTCATAAAGTCTGGTCTGAGGCAATTCTATCCCGTTCTCCTTGAGTGCCCTTGCGACAGGCTCGGAGAATGGGGTAACCGGATGCATCAGGTCCATATGCGCCTTGTACCTTTCCATCCTCGTGGCGGAAGAGGCCATCTTCTCCATTGTAGGGTCATATTCCGTGGCGTTCTTGTCGCTGTGGGAACCCAGATAGAGTTCCACCAGCTCGGTCAGCTGGCCCAGCGCCGGGGACATGTCACCCCTGAAACCGAAGTCGCTGATGTTTATCAGCGCCACCCTTCCGTTGGAATGGAGCTGCACGCCCGGCTGGTCCCCCCAGAGGTCAGGATCCTTGTTGAAGTTCCAGTTCGTCCCCTTCGGGTATTCCTCGCCGCCATAGTACCAGTTCGGACCGTCGAGGGATTCCCATATTTCCTTGAGAGCATAGTAGTCTCTGATATACTCATCTGAAAGATAGAGTCTTACAGGAAGATTCGCCTTGGTCAGGGCATTGTCGCTCACGCTGAACTCAGCCGCAGTCGCCCTGGAGTTGCGTTCCAGTAGTTTCCGGCTCTTGTCATATACGGTGTAGCTGTCAAAGACATAGTCTCCCGCCTTGAGACTCACAAGGGTATCGCAGACCAGCGACGAAGTCCTGTAACCGTCCTCCACGTCATCGCTTTCGTCGAAATGGAGGGAGAACTTCGCAGGCAGGGCGGAGAATGAGGTCATCACACCCGTGTTCTTCTCCTTGATGCTTATGTCCACGAAGGCTATCTCGTCAAAGGTGTATTCCCTTGCCGCCGCCTTTACCCGGGTGCCGAAATCCTTCACCAGGGTGAACTGGGCCTTGCCCCTCGGGGTAACCTTCGCCAGAAGGTCGTGAACGGCCATTCCGCCCTGGACCACCTCGAAACTGCCGGCTTCCCCGCCCTTGTACAGCTCTTCATCCATCTTGTCGTAGAGAGTGAAGGCCACCACGGAATACTCTCCCGTGAGGAGTTTGAGCTTGCGGCTTCTGAGACCATATTCGGCAGCCTCCTCCGAGGAGGCACTGAGGGTGAGCGTCTGGGTGATCTGGCTGTCCCCGCTGCGGAGCATCACCATCACCTTCGCGGCATCCGCAAGGTAATCCAGTTCAGGGACAGTCGCCCTGGATCCCGGATAGGAAGCCTCCTTATACAGCTTGAACTGCACATAACCATAGCCGTCTCCCGCCGGCACATTCTCCTGGGTCTTGCTGCAGGACTGCAGCAGGCAGGACAGCGCCAGAACAAGGGCAGCGGCCAATCTTATGAACCTGTTTTCCATCTATCTAGTCGGTATTCTTTATCAACTCGTCACATCACAGCCCTTCGGACTGTTCAAAAAAGTAAAAGGTCCCGGTCCGGAAAACCGTCCCGCACCGGGACCGGATATCATCATTCAGGCTGGCTGAAGTTGCTTCTGCAGACAAGGATATACTTGAAGAAGTATCCATCTTTCCATACGAAGCAGTCTTCCTTACCGTTTTCAGTCATATTGACAAGTATCTTACTGTCAGACAGCTTCTCGTAAGTGAGCCAATAGTCCGGGTCTAAATCATAGTTGTTCCAGGCTGCGCACAACTCAGGCTCGCCGGGAACGTTGAGCACAGCCAGGGAAGGCTCAGGTTCGGTGTACTCGAGAACATAGATATCGGAAAGTTTGACTCCCTGGAATTCAGCGAGTATGGACTCATCCCCGTCATATGGTCTGAGGCTTGCGCCTCTCACGTCTTCAGGATATACGAAAGAGAACGGTACCTCTTCTGCCACTGCTGCGGACGGGTCATATGTCACGTAGATTGCAAGAGGATAGATGCAGGTCGGGTCATTCTGCTTTACCAGCACTATGAACTCCAGCTTTTCACTGAGTTCAGAATCGAAGTACAGGTCGATGTCATTTCCCATCGAACTCTTCAGCGGCTCGATCGAGAACGGTGCGCCTGTCATGTCATAGTCAGATGAAGGATCGTCAGACTTCCTGAGTGCAACATCCACAAAATCCACGGATGTCCTGAGAGTGATATGGTGATCCGCAGTCAGGACCTTGTAAGTGTTCTTGGTATTGTACTCGGATGCGAAGAATCCCGCATACATATCTTCGGAAGGATCGAGAAGATCGAGGCTTGCGGAACCTGAGGCCACGCTGAGCACGTCGCCCTGCTCATCTCCGGAACCGGCGTTATCGTCGTATTTGAAATCAACCACGGCAAAAGGAATACCTTTTTCATCGTAGAGCTCCACGAAGCATTCAGGTACAAGCTCCTCATCTTCAGCGCCAACGCGCTGATATGCACTCATATCGTGAGAAATCTTGAATTTGTCTCCGTCAAGGGAAACCCACACGCTTGCCCAGAAGGAATCATCAACATAGTCCAAATTGAAGTCCAATACCTTTGCATCCGATATCTTGGTAGATGAGAGAATCTGAGCCACAGAAAATTCGTGACTGTAAACCAGGGAATATGCCTGATCGCTCTGCAGCCTTTGGGTCAGCCAGGAGTCAGGGGTGAAGGTGAACTGATACATGAAGTTGTCATATTCAGTATCGACTGAGAGCACACAGTCTGCCTCAGTTCCGCCCTGGGCACCAGCCTGAGTAAGGCGGCCGAGCACATAAGGGCTCACTTCCTCCACAAATGCGCAGTCGTCAGAATTCGGATCGCAGAGATGTTCGACGGTGATATCAGCCATGGATGCAGGAAGCACAAGGACATCAGCGACCCTTGCCTCCGACTTGTTCGGATCCACAGTAAGTATGAAGTTCTGCTTCTTGAGATAGCCTTCACCGCTCTCGGAAACCTTCTTGACATGGGCCCAGTCGGCAAACTCAGTATCGTGCCATTCTCCGCCGAAGCCAAGAACCTTCACCACTGCGCCCTCTGCGGCGAGGACTGTGATTGCGGCGCCACCGTCAACATATTCATCCATAAGGGTCCTGACCTGGCCTTCCGCGTTGAAGTCGAGGGTGTTGACATCGAAATCAACCCTGTCTGCGAATGGAGGTATGGAGACATTGATGCTCTCGGAAGCGGAGCTGTTGGCAGCATCGATGAACCTGATCTCAGCGCTTGTCCCTTCGGCAATGTCCTCGCTGAGGTTTGCGACGAGCACAAGCTCGGTCTCGCCTGCCTCACCCTCGGAAACCTCGCTGCTGAGCCACTCAGGGAGTGAAAGGTTCCAGTCGAAGTTGGTCTGCACCTTGATAGGAAGGGAGTACTCGGCGTCAACAGGGAAAGTGACGAGCTGGAGGGTCGCATCCTCCTCTGCGTCAGCATATACATAATTGCCGTCAACCTTCTTGAAAGCGGTCGGGAAAGCCTCTGCAACCTTTACGATGATGGTTCTGCTGATCTTGAGACGGTCAATCTGGGCGATTTCCTGCGTAACTCCGCCCATAGTAAGTTTCACGATACACTTGCGGTTGTTGTCAAGTTCCTCATCCTCGGAAAAGACGACCTTGACGTTCTGCTTTCCGGCCTTTCCGCTGATTTTGCTCTCGCGGGATCCGGCATCGTCGATCCAGAAGTAGGTGAGAACTCCCTCTCCGCTGAGACTGAGTTCCCAATCAAGATTTGCGTCGA
The DNA here is from genome assembly GCA_016295455.1 of Bacteroidales bacterium. GTDB lineage: Bacteria > Bacteroidota > Bacteroidia > Bacteroidales > UBA932 > Cryptobacteroides. Next base: position 25,201 of record JAEDLE010000016.1, on the reverse strand, counting down.
AAGTGATTTCGACAGACTCTCCTGCAAGAACCGTCTTCTGAAGCTGTTCAGAAGGGAACACAGGCTTCGGCTGCTCAGGATCCGTACCCTTGCAGGATGCCACCGTCAGGGCAAGCCCCGCAAAGATGGCTGCGATTTTGAAAAAATTCGTTTTCATTTTGCTTTTATTCTTGGACATTGTGATGTCCTTCGTGACTATGATGTTGAGATGATGTATTTACATTCCTTCTTCCATGCGCAGCCTTTCCGCCTCCTCGTCGCTTACCCACTGCATCACGTTGTAGAAGTGTCCAACGGTGCCCACCGTCTCGTCCAGGTTCTTGACATACATCTCGGTCCAGACGTAGAGATAAGTGCCGCAGGATGAATAATATGAGCCGGCAAAGGCGCTGTTCCTGACAAGGATGCGGTTGTCACCGTGAACCATTCCGAAGAAAGAAGCCTCGTCACTCATGGTCTGGCCCTCAGGCAGGATCACCTGCGGATCCAGAGGGTCGGACAGGTCGAAACTCAAGTTCACGTCATAGCCGTCCTGAAGCCAGTCATGGCATATGACGGTGTTCTCGAGCAGGGGATGCACGCTGGTGCGCACCAGTCTCTGGTACTCACCCGTGATGCTGTAGTTCTGCAGGAAGGTGGATGAGACCACGCACCATCCCGTGAAAGCCTCCACGTCGAAAGGGCAGACCTTCATCAGCTCGGCCCTGGTCTGGCGGCCGTACAGTCCCATCTCCAGCTCGTCGGGCATAACCAGGGAAAGGGTGAATGCGAGCGAGTCTCCCGGCTGGATATTGTCGTAGAGGCCGTGGACCTGCACGTCGGCCCTGGTCTGTCCTGCTGGTATGGTCACGGTGTTGGACCTGAGGCTGTAGTGGTAGTTCTCGATGGCGTTGCTCTTGGAGTCGAGTATCTCCACGCCGAAAGTCCTGTCATGATCCGCAGCGACAGTGGACACCACAGGAATGCTGAAATAATCCACATCCTTCTGTACGGCGTAGGTCATCACCGTGTCTGCGAACATCACGTATTCGTCACCCCCGTAAGTGGTGTACTGCTCCTTGCACGAACTCAGCGCAAGCGCCGCGATGCATACGGCAAGAAGGCTCTTGACGGTATTCTTCATTGTACTCATCTGTTGCTTTCGTTAGGTTCGATCTCCGAACCCGGAGCTTCGATTTCATTGCGCGGGATAGGCCATACGAACAGCGGATTTCCTGCCTTGATGGCCAGGCTGCTACCCTCCTTCTGGCTGGAAGTCTGGGGAGTACGCTCGAAACCCCTGTTCCAGCGCTTGAGGTCCTGCAGGCGGAAACCCTCCATATACAGTTCCCTCACACGCTCGTCCGAGATGGTCTGCAACCAGTTGTCCGGGCCCACGGATATGTTTCCGCCGGTGGTATAACGCGAGGTCCTGAGCGTGGTCAGGTCGGCGCTTGCCTTGGCATACTGGGAATTGCGGCAATAGGCCTCGGCCCTGATGAGGTACTGCTCCGCCAGACGGAACACCTTCGGCATGTTCCTGTGGTATATCTTCTGGGAAATAAGGCCCTCGTTGCCATAGTACTTGACCAGCAGAGGCCAGGAGAGCTGATGGCTGTAGCCCGTCTGGAGCTGCGCGAAATATGCGTCATACCTCGCATCGGCCGAACCGTAAAGATTCAGCACCCACTGCGCCGGCACGAAATCCGGGTAATAGTAATAATAGTCCCTGGTGAAATTCAGGAATACCGCCCCCTGAGCGGAACCGTACGAAGTCGAGGTATAACCCAGCTTGAATATGATTTCGTAGGATGCGTCATTGGTCCAGAGGTAGTCCAGGTAGGTCTGGGTGGAAGTGTAGTTCTTCCTGCAGGTGGCAAGCTCGAACACGCCAGAATCTATCACCTTCGAAGAATGCTCTATGGCAGCGTCCCAATCCTGCATATACAGAGCCGTCCTTGCCCACAGGGCGTGCACGGCCGCATTGCTGAAATACACGGTGTTTGAAGCCGAAAGATCCTCATCCAGAAGAACTTCCGCCTTTGCCAGATCTTCCAGCACCAGGGCATATGACTCCTTGAGCGACGCCCTGCGCACAGGCTTCTCCCCGAAATAGCTCTTTGCCAGCACCACCCCGGGAACAGAATCCGCCTCCTGCGGCTCATACGCCTTGCAGAAGCACTTTATCAGCTCCGAATATGCCAACGCCCTCGCGCAGAACACCTCTCCCGTGAGATGGTCGAGGTTCTGGATGGAGTCGTCGTCGGTGAGGGTTGCCCTCAGGCCATCCACAGTGTCGAGATAATAGTTGCACTGGCCTATCACGCCATACAGGGCGGCATATACCGCCTCGATCTGGGCATTGGTAGAGAGTATGTCCCACTGCCAGAGATTCACATAGGTGTTGGAGTTGCCCTGGACGGCATACACCAGGTCGGACTGGATGTCCGGACAGATGGTGAGGTAGCCGCTGTAGAGGGCGCCCGACATCAGTGAGGTATAGACGCCGTTGACCGTCTGCTCCGCATCCGACACGCTGGTCATCCCCTTGTCGATGGGGATGGAATCCGGGGGGAACTTCTCCAGACAAGAGCTGGCCGCGCCGCAAACGAGCAGCGCACAGAGCAGGGAATTGATTATTTTCTTGAATCTTGTCATCATTCGGATAATGCTTTAGAACTTCAGGTCCAGGCCCAGGGTAAACTGCCTTGACATAGGATACTGGGCGGCATAGATATTCGATACGCCCTCCGGGTCAAGGCCCGAGAAGCGGGTGAAAGTCAGCAGGTTCTGGCCCTGGATATAGATTCTCGCATGCTTGAGAGAGTAGGAAAGCATCAGGTTCTTCAGACGCAGGAAAGAAGCGTCCTCGAGCAGACGGCTGTCGAACTCGGTGTAGATTCCGTGCCTCGGGATGTCGGTGATGTCTCCCGGCTCCTTCCAGCGGTCAAGCAGACGCGCCGACTGGTTGTAGGTGGCGAAACGGCCGTTGGACTCGTCGAAGTAGCGGTCGTTGTTGACCATCCACCTGTCCGCCACCCAGCTGAACTGGGCGTTCAGGCTGAAGCCCTTCCAGCTTACCGAAGTACCGAAACCGCCCTGCCAAGGGGCATAGAAAGTCTTGCCCATCAGCACCTTGTCCTCATCACGTATCTCATTGACCATGTTGCCGTCCCTGTCATACCAGAGCGCATCTCCGTTGGCAGGGTTCACTCCGGCATATCTGTTCAGATAGAACTCTCCGAGAGGATGGCCGACCACCAGCTTGGTGTTGGTGTTCGCGGTTTCATATTCATCGACCCCGTTGTAGAGTTCCTTGATGCGGTTGGCGTTGTAGCCGGCATTGGCATTCACGGACCAGCTGAATCCATTCCCCTGGACGAGTACCGCGTTCACGTTCAGTTCGACACCGCAGTTCACCATCACGCCGACATTGTCCCATCTGTAGCCATATCCGTTGGACTGGGCATAGGACAGAGGCACGGACATCAGCATGTCCGAGGTTCTCTTGTTGTAGAACTCGACATCAAGGTTCACGCGGCTCACGAAACCCAGGTGAAGACCGAGGTTTGTGGTCCAGGCGCTCTCCCAGCTGAGGTCCTCGTTTCCGGGCTGTATCGGGGCGAGAGCCGAATCTCCCACATAGTCACCGGCATTGCCGATGAGGGCGAGATGCTCATAGTTCGGGATGCTGGAGTTTCCGGAAGTTCCGGTGCTGAGGGAAAGCTGTGCCGTGGTGAGGGTCTCGCGCAGGGATGACGCGAAGTCCTCGTTCCTGAGGTTCCACATGAAGCCCACCGCCCCGAAGGTACCCCAACGCCTGTTCTTTCCGAAACGGGAGGATCCGTCGGTACGCACCGAAGCCTCGGCATAGTACCTGTTGCTGTGGCTGTATTCCGCCCTGGCGAAGAAGGACATGCGGCTGTAGCCTGCGGCCGAGGTGCCGGTCCACCGGGTGACCCTGGTGGCATATCCCACATCAGTCAGGTAGTCGTTGGTCTGGCCCTTGCCCGTGACGCTGAAGCCCTCGGAACTGTAGTTCTCGCCCTCCTGTCCGAGCAGGAAGCGCAGTTCGTGGTCATTGCCTATGTTGAGGCTGTAGTTCAGGGTGTTGGAAATCTGGAGGTCCATCATATCGCTGGAACTCCTTGCCGCCGTACCTTCCCCGAGGTTGGCCGGATAGCTCGGGAACGACTGCGAGAAGGCCGTATTGTGCGAGAAGTCCATGGAAACCTGGGAGCGGAACTTGAAGTTGGTGAAGAACTCCACCTCGGCGAAGCCTATGGCCAGGACCTTGTACTTCTTGTATCTGAGCGGATTGTTTTCCAGCCACTCGAGAGGGTTCTGGCCCTGTCCCAGCCAGGATCCGTCCTTGATTGAGGCAAGCGAGCCGTCACTCTTGCGGGGATTCCAGTAAGGCAGCATGAAACGTGCCGCGGAAATCGGGGTCACCAGATTGTAGCTGCCCTCATCTGCCTGCGAAATGTTCTGGAAGTTCAGGTTCGTGTTCACTCCCATGGTAAGCCAGGAAGCCATCTTCTGCTCGAAGTTGGAGCGGAAGGAATACCTCTCGAAGGCAGATCCCGGAGCGATACCGGTCTGGTTATAGTAAGCACCTGAAATATAATAGTTTGTCTTATCAGAAGCACCTGAAACTCCCAGCTCGTAGCTCTGGAGCGGTGCAGCCTTCTTGTACACCGCGTCAAGCCAGTTCACGTCGGTTTGGGAAAGGAAGTCATAATTCTGGCCGTCTGACAGGCCTACCTCCTTCTCGTACTGTATCCTCTGCTCCGTATTCATCAGGTCCCAGTTGCCGTGGGCGATGGAGGATATGCCGAACTGCGACCTGAAGCTGATGTCAGGCCTGTCAGCCTTGCGGCCCCTTCTGGTGGTGATCACTATCACGCCGTTGGATGCCCTGGCGCCGTAAATCGAAGTGGAGGATGCGTCCTTGAGGACTGACATGCTCTCGATGTCGGCAGGATTGATGGTATTGAAGTCGGATGCGGAAATGGCGACACCGTCCACGATGTAGAGCGGCGCCGTGCCGGAGTTGATGGAGTTCACGCCGCGTATGGTCATGGTCGCGGACGCGCTCGGTTCACCGGTCGAGGAAAGGACGGTGAGGCCGGCGACCTGACCCTGGAGGGCCTGGTCGAAGGCCGGAGTAGGGGTGCTCTCGAGCTTGTCAGCCTTGACTGTCGCCACGGAGCCCGCCACCGTGCCCTGCTTCCTGACACCATAGGCGATAACCACGACGTCATCCAGCTTCATGGACTCGGTCCTGAGCAGCACCTTCCACTCGAAAGTCTCCGAATCAGGGACCGTAACGTTCTGTTCCTCGTAACCTATGCAGGAGACGAGAAGTACGGTTCCGGCAGGAACCTGCAACTCGAACTCTCCGTCAAGGCCGGTCACCACACCCTGTCCGCTGCCGTCAAGCACGGCTGCGCCTATCACAGGCAGGGAATCCTCCTCCGACAGGACCACACCCGTCACTTTCACCGACGGCTGGGCATAGGATGAGAACACCCCCGTCAGCAGCAATGAGACAAAGGTGAAGACGAATTTTGGAAATCTGATCATTATTGAATTGTTCTACGAATAATATACGGGCCGCAAAGTTAGGCATTATTCCCGAGATAACCAAACAACAGGTCCCCTGCAAAGGAGCAAGGAACCCGTTGAAATACAAACCCGGGAGTTTTTGTCGCTAATCTCTGCGCGCCAGGCCTATGTAGTAAAGCAGCGTGGCGATGGAACCCAGAGCCGCCAGGACATAGGTATATGCAGCCCACTTGAGTGAATCCACAGCCATAGGCCTGGTCTGCGCATCAGCTATGCCGTTGTCGCATATCCAGGCTATCGCCCTCTGGCTCGCATTGATCTCCACAGGCAGAGTCACGACGCTGAACAGGGTGCTCAACGCCATCAGGCCTATGCCGAACCATATGAGATTCGGGAATATGCCGATGAGGAGCAGGCCCGCCAGTATGACCCACTGGACTATCATGTTCGAGAAAGACACCACCGGAACCAGTGCGGTGCGCAATTTGAGCGGAGCATATCCGCACGCATGCTGGAGCACGTGGCCGCACTCGTGGGCGGCGACGGCGGCAGCGGCGATGGAATTGCCGTAATAGACGTCACGGCTGAGGTTCACGGTCTTGTCGGAAGGGTTGTAGTGGTCGGTAAGGGTTCCCCCCACACAGACTATCGAAACATCGTTCACCCCGTTGCTCCTGAGCATCATCGCGGCCACTTCCGCGCCTGTCATACCGCTGCTGTTGCGTATCTTGGAATATTTTGAGAAACGGCTCTGGAGAGTCTGCTGAACGATGAAACTGAGAACCATTACGGCTATGATCAAAAACCACATATCTGAAAATTCATTGATTGATGTTCTGAATGCACCGGGACCTCCCCGGCCGGGAAGGAAGTCCGCAATAGCTATGCCAGCAGAGAGATTTTGACATTTTTGCAGACAGGATTGGCATATTATGCTTATTTTTGCCCTCTATGATGAAGGAAGACGATTTCTCGAGGCTTGAACTGAAGCTTTCCAACTGCCTGCTGAACTACCGGCTGTTCAGGTCCAGGCTGGATGCCCGCACAAAGATGCTCGTCCTCGTCAAGGCCAATGCCTACGGCCACGGAGCCGTGGAATTCGCCGCGATGATGCAGCAATCAGGAGCGGACTATCTCGCTGTGGCATACCCGGTTGAAGGTCTGGAGCTCAGGAGGGCCGGCATCTCCCTTCCCATACTGGTGCTGACTTCAGGCACCGATTTCTTCCCCGAGATGACCGATGCCAGGCTGGAACCCGGCATACCGAACCTCGAGACCCTCAAGGCCTTCTGCAAGGTCCTGGAGGAAAAGGGCCTGCGCGACTATCCCATCCACATCAAGCTGGACAGCGGAATGCACAGGCTGGGCTTCATGAGCGACGAGCTGGACGCGCTCTGCACTTTCCTCAAGGACTGCCCTTTTGTCAGGGTGAAGTCGGCATATTCACATCTTGCCGCCGCGGAAGATCCGCAGGAGGACGCGTTCACACTCGGACAGATTGAACTCTTCCGGAGGAACGCCGACCGCCTGAGCGCCGCCATCGGTTACAGGCCAATGTACCATATACTCAATTCTGCGGGCATCGAACGTTTCCCGCAGTACCAGTTCGATATGGTCAGGCTGGGCATAGGCATTTACGGCATCAGCGCGCTGCCTGGAAACAGGCTCGCCCCTGTCGCCTCGCTCAAATGCAAGATACTGCAGATCAAACATCTGACCGACAGCAGCGACACCATAGGCTACGGCCGTTACGGCAAGGTCGCCGAAGGCGGGACCACCATCGCCACCATACCGGTGGGATATGCCGACGGGATAGACAGGCATCTGGGCAGGGGCAGGGCGTCCTTCTCCCTGAACGGACACAGGGTGCCGACCATAGGCAACATATGCATGGACATGTGCATGCTGGACATCACAGGGGTGGACGCGAAGGTCGGTGACACCGTCACCATATTCGGAGAGGACCCGACCGTCTCCGAACTGGCGGAGATACTCGGGACCATACCGTACGAGATTCTGACCTCGGTTCCGAGGAGAATCGAGCGCATAGTGGTAAGACGGTAATGATCAAGATTTTCAGTCAAGCATAAGGGCTGCCCTGACAGAAGCGGCAGTCTCCTCACCTTTCACATATGAGAGTATGGCGAGACCGAACTCAACGGCACAGCCGGCGCCCCTGCCGGTGATGAGGTTGCCGTCCCTTACGGCCGGAGCCTTCACATACTCCGCACCCTTGGCGAGCATCTGCTCCTGGAATCCGTCATAGCAGGTGAATTTCCTGCCTGAAAGGCCGTCAAGCCGGGAAGCCACCAGTCCCGGAGCAGCGCAGATGGCAGCCACGCAGCCCCCTTCGTTGAAATGCTCCTTCATAAGTTCCATAAGCCAGCCGGTAGCGGCAAGGTTCTTCGTGCCCGGCATGCCGCCCGGGAAGACCATAAGGTCCTTTTCGGTAGTGCCCCCGCGATGCAGCAGGGCAGCGAAATCATCCGCCGTACGGTCCACAGCCACGGTCACCCCGTGCGAACCGGTGACCATACCCTCTTCGTCTATGGATACCAGAAGCGCCTCTATGCCTCCGCGCCTGAGCACGTCAAGTGTGGCGAGAGCCTCGGTCTCCTCGAAGCCGTCCGCCAGAAATACGAAAGAACCTTTCATTGTCTCGGAATTAGAAAAAGAGTTGAGGTAAGTGGACTCGAACCACTACTGAGGGAACCAAAATCCCTAGTGCTGCCATTACACCATACCTCAATACCGGACTGCAAAGATAATCTATTTTTATTTTTCCACAAGTGAGATGTAACGCGAAGCCACCGTCCCCCTTCTCCCGACTTCGAGCACATACGGCAGCGAACTCAGGTCAAAGGCCCCGAAAAGGGCGTCCGCAAGCCCTCCTCCCTCCTCGACCAGGGAGTCCACATCCACCAGCAGCACCCTCCTGCGGGATGTGGCCACCAGGGCTGAAGCCGCCTCAAGTTCGTTGCGGCAGTCCCGGCAGCCTTTCGTATGGAATATGATGACGTCGCCCCGGCGGAGCCTGTCAAGGCGCCATTCCCCTTCTGAGGAACCCTTCCTGTCCATCAGTACGGAATGGATCTTCAGGGACGGGAGACGGCTGCCCGGAAGGGCCTTCTGCCTCAGGTCATGAATCATTTCCGCCAGACCGACGACTTTCAGGCTGTCATCGTGGGTGCGCCATATGTCAGGACGGTCAAGTACAAGTGAGTCAGCCACATACCCTGCACCAAGAGCATACTCCGGTCCCTTTCCCGAAGAAAGATGGTAAAGCAGGTCCCCGGCTACCTGACGGAAGCCCAGGGTGTCTCCCTTTTCAAGGGTGCTCCCGCCCAGGCTGCGGCAGAGTTCCCTGAGCTGATCCTCTCCCCACTCCCCCTCGGGCAGCAGGGAAGAATAGAGCCTGCGGCTCCTTTCGTCGCCATATTCAAGAGCCTTGTCCCTGTCGTAATTGTCGAGCAGGGCGACGAGAGCCGCGGTGTCGAGCTTGCGGCCGAGTATGGTTCCGTCCCTGGCTATCAGGAACATGCATGGGGTCTGGAGGACACCGTAGGCATATTCGTAGCCGCTGGCCAGATCCGGGTCCCAGCAATGGTGCATACGTCCCCGGGGCAGATTGAAATCCAGGTTCTCCTTCCTGAAGTTCTGCCAGCCCTCTTCGTCAGAGCCGGTGTAGAAGGCCACGAAGTCGATGTCCGCCCGGCGGCTGCGGAATACGGAACGGAGCATTATGGTCTCCATACGGCATTTCACGCAGGATATGTCATAGAAGAACAGCACCCTCAGCCGGGGCCATCTCACGACGCTTCCGTCCTCCCCTGCCAGAGCCGCCACAGGTTCCCCGGACGGGCCGTACACATTCAGCGCCTGCGCCTTCTCTCCCAGCAGGGAACTGCGGTTGAAGTCGGCATATATGCGGGCGTTCATCAGGTCGATGTCATTTGCAAAACTCGCCTTTCCCGGAACGAACCAATTGTCCGTCAGGTATATGGCAACGGCCTCATCGCCCATCAGCGGGGAGTTCAGGTAATGCGCGTAGATCTTCCTCGCGACGTGGCTGCGGAGGCTGTCGTCGGGACAGCTCCCTATCATGAAGTCAACTTCAGCCTTCTTCTCCTCTATGCTGCAGTGCTCCAGGGCGGAGAAATACACCTCCATACGGGCGTCCAGGGCGGCAGTGGCGAGACTGTCCCCCTGAGCCCCGGCCCCCAGACAGGACAGAAGCAGCGCGAGCAGAAGTAGCAGCTTTCTCATTGCATGTTCCAGGGCGGAAGGACGACACCTTCCGGAAGGAACTGGGTGGTGTCTCCGTTGTGTTTGAGTATGTCGCGGACCGCGGAAGAGGAAATGTGGGCGAATTCCTGGGAGGTAGGGATGATTATGGTCTCTATCTCCGGGGCTATCCTCCTGTTCATGTCGGCGTTGGACCTTTCGGTCTCGAAGTCGAGCATGTTCCGGACTCCACGGACTATGTGCCTGATTCCGAGTTCGCGGCAGGTATCTATGGTGAGGTTCTCGTATTTGATCACCCGCACCCCTTCCATTCCACGGACGGCGGCGCTGATGATGTCCATCCTCTGGTCCATCGTGAAGAAGCCCCTCTTGTCCTGGTTTATGCCGACGGCGACCACCACCTCGTCAAACATGGTGAGGGCACGTTTGAGTATGTTGAGATGGCCCGCCGTGAACGGGTCGAAAGACCCTGGGAATAATGCTGTCCTTTTCATTCTGTGTTCTGATTGTCAAAGTGGCTGCAACCTGTGTTCCGGTTCCGGAATGGTCACAATCGCCAGTCTATGGGTTCCAGACCTTCCGATTCGAGTATCGCGTTGGTCCGCGAGAAATGCCTGCACCCGAAGAAGGCACCGCCCGCCAGAGGGGAAGGGTGCGCAGCCTCGAGCACGTGGTGGCGGCTGCAGTCTATGAGTTCCTTCTTGCTCCTGGCATAACGGCCCCAGAGCAGGAAGACCACACCCTCGCGGCGCTCCGATATGCAGCGTATGACCGCATCGGTGAACTGCTGCCAGCCGATGCGGTCGTGTGAAGCGGCGATGCCTGCCTCCACCGTGAGTATGGAATTGAGCATGAGCACGCCCTGACGGGCCCAGGGAGTCAGGTCGGTACTCCCGCTCATGGCAACCCCGAGGTCGCTCCCGATTTCCTTGAATATGTTCTTGAGCGAAGGAGGAGCCTTGATACCTTCCGGCACCGAAAACGACAGGCCCATGGCCTGACCCGGCCCGTGATAAGGGTCCTGACCCAGAATCACAGCCTTAACCTGCGGAAGAGGTGTAAGGTCGAAAGCCTTGAATATCAAGCTTCCGGGAGGATAAATAGTCTTGCCCCCCGCCTTTTCCGCATGCAGGAAACGCACCAGCGAGGCGAAATACTCCTTGTCAAATTCGCCCTGCAGAGCATCTTTCCAGGACTGTTCAATCTTGACGTCCATCAGTCGAAAACATAAGCGAGAACATCCGTGATGGTGTTCACATAGACAAAGTTAAGGCCTTTTACGTAGATATCCTTGATATCCTCTATGTCTTTGCGGTTTTCCTCGCATATGATGATGGTTCCGACCCCCGCGCGCTTTGCCGCGAGTATCTTCTCCTTTATTCCTCCGACAGGAAGCACCCTGCCGCGGAGAGTCATCTCACCAGTCATCGCAATGCCTTTCTTCACCGGCCTGCCGCTGAGGGCGGAAACCATCGAGGTCACCATGGTGATGCCGGCCGAAGGGCCGTCCTTCGGCGTGGCTCCCTCAGGCACGTGCACGTGCAGGTCCTTCTTGGCGAACTCCTCTGCAGTCATGCCCGCAAGTTCCGGATGCGCCTTGATGTACTGGTAGCCTATGGTGGCGGATTCCTTCATCACGTCTCCCAGGTTGCCTGTCATGGACAGCACACCCTTGCCTTCGCTGACAAGGCTCTCGATGAAGAGTATCTCCCCTCCCATCGAAGTCCAGGCCAGACCGGTCACGACACCCACGCCCTCGTTGCCCTGCTGTCTGTCGTGTGCAGAGACAGGCAGTCCGAGATATTCCTTGAGATGCTCCTTCTTGATGGTGAGCGGGTGGTCCTCGCCCATCGCGACCTTCCTCGCGGTGACACGGGCGATCTTGGCTATCTGCTTCTCCAGGCCGCGGACACCGGACTCATGGGTGTAGCTGTCGATGATCTCAGCTATGGCGGACTTGTCTATGCGGAGCATATCCCTGCTCAGGCCGTGTTCCTCCAACTGCTTGGGAACCAGATACTTCTTGGCGATTTCAGCCTTCTCCTCCGCCAGATATCCGGTCACGTTGATGAGTTCCATCCTGTCCAGCAGCGCCGGCTGTATGGTGGATGTGGTGTTGGCGGTGGTGATGAAGAGGACATTCGACAGGTCATAGTCGATGTCCAGGTAATTGTCGTGGAAGGTGGTGTTCTGCTCAGGGTCGAGAGCCTCCAGCAATGCAGAAGACGGATCGCCCTTGAAATCGGACGAGAGCTTGTCTATCTCGTCGAGGACTATCACCGGATTCGAGGTGCCGGCACGGCATATGCCGTTGAGTATCCTGCCCGGCAGGGCTCCCACATAGGTCTTCCTGTGGCCCCTGATTTCAGCTTCGTCGTGCATGCCGCCCAGGGCAATGCGCACATACTTGCGGCCCAGGGCCCTGGCTATGGACTTGCCTAGACTGGTCTTTCCGACTCCCGGAGGGCCGTAGAGACAGAGTATCGGGGACTTCAGATTGCCCTTGAGCTTGAGCACCGAGAGATACTCGATTATCCTGTCCTTCACCTTGTCCAGACCGAAATGGTCCTGGTCCAGCACCTTCTGCGCGTGCCTGAGGTCAAGGTTGTCCTTGCTCATGTCGTCCCAAGGGAGGTCGAGCATGAACTGCAGGTAGTTGTACTGTATGCTGTACTCAGGAGCGGAAGGATTGTAGCGCTCGAGCTTTGCAAGTTCCTTCTGGAATGTGGCAGCCACGCTTTCCGGCCAGTTCTTCGACGCGGCAGCCTCCCTCAGGCGGTTGATTTCCCCGTCCTCGTCCATGCCGAGCTCCTCCTGGATGGTGCGGAGCTGGTTGTTCAGGTAATACTCCCTCTGCTGCTGGTCGATTTCGGACTTCACCTTGGAGTTGATCTCCTGCTTGATCTTGAGCAGTTCGACCTGGTTGTCCAGGGCTGAGAGCAGGGCCATACCCCTTTCCTTCATGTCGGCGTGGTACATCAGGTCGAGCTTCTCGCCGAAGCTGTCCAGTTCGATGGTGGTGGCGATGAAATTCACCAGGAAAGTGAAGTCGTCGATGGAACGGATGGCCGTAACCGCCTCCTTTGGGGTAAAGGAGGAGGACTTGAGTATCACCGCGGCCTTCTCCTTGAGGGATTCGGCTATCATCCTGGCGCTCTTGTCCGAAGAGTCCACACTCTTCTCCTGCTCCACAACCACGTGGCCCCTGAGATATGGCTCTATGGCGGTCAGTTCTTCCAGACGCACCCTGGCTATGCCCTGGAGCACGGCGGACACGGTTCCGTCCGGCATGTCGAAGGTCTTCATTATCTTCGCCACGGTTCCGAAGGCCGCAAGGTCCTCACGCTGAACCGGATCCTCCACTGTCACGTCCAGCTGGGGTATCGCGGCGATGAAGGAATTTCCCTTCTGCGCGTCCTCTATGAGCTGCAGGGACTTCTCCCTGCCTATCGTTATCGGGAATATGGTACCGGGGAACAGCACGGCATTCCTCAATGCCAGCACCGGAAGGTCCCCCGGAATCTCTGAGATGTCAAAACGCAGCGGCTGCTCCCCTGACATCACGGGGATGATGCTGACTTCAGCTCCTCCCGGAGTGAAGAATTCGTTGTTATTGTCGTTTCTGTTCATACTGTCCTGTCAAACTGTGGGCACTGCCGTGCCGTCATGTGACAAATTGTCATATGAATGCCCGGAAAAATGCCGGGCAAGGTATGGGGCAATCTCTGTGCCACCAAAAAGAAACACGTAATGGCAAAGAAGTTTTGCAATTTCGCAAAATCGCATTACCTTTGCAACTCCCTGTGTTTCCGAACACAAAGTTAAACAAGATTCCAATAAATCAATTATATTATGACTAAAGCAGACATAGTAAACGAGGTTGCAAAAGCAACAGGCATTGAGAAGACGACTGTCCAGACCGTGCTCGAGGCCAGCATGGACAGCATCAAGGACTCTCTCGCAAAGGGACAGCCGGTATATCTCCGCGGATTCGGCAGCTTCATCATCAAGCACAGGGCCGAGAAGGCTGCAAGGAACATCACCAGGAACACCACTATGACCATTCCTGCACACGACATCCCTGCTTTCAAGCCGGCCAAGGTTTTCGTCGCATCTGTAAAGAAATAATCTTTTAAAAATCAAGTAAATATGCCAAACGGTAAGAAGCACAAGCGTCACAAGATGGCTACGCACAAGCGTAAGAAGCGTTTGCGCAAGAACAGACATAAGAAGAAGTAGTCTTCTGTGTCTGCCATTTTAGCAGTTCGCTAGGAATGAGGGCTGGCCGGAAGTTCCGGTAGCCCTTTTTCACTATCCGGCAAGGAGGCCCGCCTCCTTTTTCCTTCATACTGGGGCGTTTTGCCCCAAGTTCTACTTCACAACAACTGAGATTTCCGGATGGAATCAGAAAAGGAACTTCTTAAAGATCTGATCGTCGATGTGTCATCGACGGAAGTTCGCATCGCTCTGCAGGAAAACCACAGACTGATCGAACTCAACACCGAGTCCATCTCAGGGCGCAGTTTCACCGTCGGGGACGTTTACCTCGGCAAGGTGAAGAAAGTGATGCCAGCCCTGAATGCGGCCTTCGTGGACATCGGAGATGAAAAGGAAGCTTTCGTCCACTACCTGGACCTCGGTCTGTACTTCAACGCTTTCGACGAGTTTGTCCGCAAGACCAACCCCAACACCGACAACGCCAGTATCTATTCCGACATCAAGATAGGGCCTATACTCGAGAAGGAGGGCAGGATTGAAAACGTGCTGAAGAAGGACCAGATGATGATAGTCCAGATAGTCAAGGAGCCGATATCCACCAAAGGTTCTAGACTGACAGCCGAAATTTCATTGGCAGGAAGGAACATTGTACTCCTCCCCTTCGCAGAGAAGGTGAGCATATCCCAGAAAATCTCCTCGCGAGAGGAGAAGAGAAGGCTTGAGACCCTGGTAAAGAGCATATTGCCGAAAAATTACGGCGCCATCATCAGGACGGCGGCTGAAGGCAAGAATGCGGCGGTACTGGTCTCGGAACTCAAGAATCTGATCGCAAAATGGGAAGGTTCGTGGACAAGGATTGCAAAATCCAAGGGTGTGCAGCAGCTGTTCACAGAGTACAGCAAGACCACCACGATACTCAGGGACCTCCTCAACGACTCCTTCTCCAACGTCTATGTGAATGACGAGAAGGAATACCACGACATCAGGAAGTACATAGCCCAGATCTCCCCCGAGCAGGAGAAGATTGTCAAGCTGTACAATGACAAGACTCCTATCTTCGATCATTTCGAAGTCACGAGACAGATAAAGAGTTCCTTCGGAAAGGTCGTCCCGCTCAAGCAGGGCGCATATCTGGTGATTGAATCCACTGAGGCCCTCAACGTCGTGGACGTGAACAGCGGAATACGAGCAAAGACCAGCGAACAGGAGGAAAACACCTACGAGGTCAATCGCTATGCAGCTGAAGAGATAGCCAGACAGCTGAGACTCAGGGATATGGGCGGCATAGTCATAGTGGACTTCATCGATATGGAGTCCGTCGAACACAGGAATGAGCTCTACAAGTACATGTGCGAGCTTATGAGCAAGGACAGGGCAAAGCACAACGTGCTGCCTCTCACCAAGTTCGGACTGATGCAGATCACCAGGCACAGGGTAAGGCCGGCTACCGAAATCAACACCATGGAGACCTGTCCGGTCTGCCACGGCACCGGCAAGATCACCTCCAGCCTTATAATAGACGAACAGATAGAGCGCAGGCTCAGCTACTACGTCAATGACAAGGGCATCAAGGTCTTCACCCTCAAGGTCAGCCCAATACTGGGCGCATACCTCTCAAGGGGCCTTATCAATTCCTATCTGGGAAAATGGAAGAGAAAGTACAAATGCAAGATCAGTCTTGTCGAAGACAATGACTTCTCAGTCCTGCAGAATGAATTCTACAACGAAAAGGGAGACAAGCTCGACAGTTGAGCCTGTCTCCTTTTTTCAACTCGAAATCAGTCCTCCGTCGGCATATTCCCGGAATACTTGCGCCACTTTTCTATGAGTGCCTGCATGTCGTCGGGGAGGGGTGAATCGAAGCTTACCCCGGTGCCGAGACTTGGGTGCACGAAGCCGAGGGTCTTGGCGTGGAGGGCCTGGCGTGGACAGATCTCCAGGCAGTTGCGGATGAACTGGCGGTATTTGGCGTAGATGGTGCCTTTGCGTATCTCGGTGCCGCCGTAGCGCTGGTCTCCGAACAGGGGATGGCCAATGTGGGACATGTGCACGCGTATCTGGTGCGTCCTTCCTGTCTCCAGACGGCATTCCACCACGGTCACGAAGCCGAAGCGCTCGAGCACACGGTAATGGGTGACGGCGTGCTTGCCTCGGTCGCCCTCGGGATAGACCCTGAAGCGGAGCCTGTCGTTGGGGTCGCGGCCTATGTTCCCGACTATCGTGCCCTCATCCTCGCGTATGTTGCCCCAGACCACTGCAACGTATTTTCTTTCAATGGAATGCACGAAGAACTGGCGGGCGAGATTCATCTGGGAGGCGTCGTTCTTTGCCACCACCAGCAGCCCGGATGTGTCCATATCAATGCGGTGCACCAGCACTCCCATCCTCTCGTCGGGGGCGTCCGGCCCCTGGGATATGCCAAGGTGATGGGCAAGGGCGTTCACCAGGGTGCCGTCGAAATGTCCGTGGCCGGGATGCACGCACATGCCGGCAGGCTTGTTGACTATCAGGAAATCGTCGTCCTCATAGACTATGTCGAGCGGTATGTCCTCGGGCAGGACTTCGAAGCCGTGCCTCTCATACGGCATCACGAAACGGATGACGTCATTCGGACGGACTATGGTATTGGCCTTTGCAAGCTTGTCATTCACACGCACATAGCCATTCTTTATGGCCACCTGTACGCGATGTCTGGACGTGTCCTCGAGGTGGCAGGCCATATACTTGTCCACACGCATCGGGGTCTGGCCGGCGTCCACGTTGAGCCTGAAATGCTCGAACATCCCCTGCTCCTCGTCCTCCACGGCCTCGTCCGCAAGCGCGTCGCCCGCCTTCCCTTCAAGTTCCGCGTCTTCGGAGAAGAGTTCCTCTTCAAGGTATATGCTGTCCCCGGCCATCGTCATTCGTTTTCACCCTCAAGCCTGAGGTAGAGTGTTACCGGGGTGCCCATCAGCACCGACTCCTCGGCCTTGACCGGATTCTGCCTGTAGACCACCGCGTCCAGCGAGTCGGCATATGACGAAACGCCCTTGTCGAAGACAAGTTTGCCGACATTGAGGTTGTGGTCGTGTACGGCGTCCACAGCCCTGAGGTACTTGAGTCCCTTGAAGTCAGGGATATAGGTCTGGTTGTCATCTTCGCTGAGGCCGACGACCAGGTCTATGCCGGAACCGCTGTCCAGAAGGGTGCCGGGCTTGACCTCCCTCCTGCCGTATTTCTGCTTGAGGACGTTGTTGGTGGCTATGTCGTCCACATATTCGAGGGAACGGAGCATCAGTCCGCGCGAATTCAACTCGGCCTTCGCCTGTCTCATGGAGTAGCCGACGAGGTTGGGCATCTGCACCTTCTTCGGAGTTACCGAGTTGATTGTCAGGAGTATGCGCCTACCGCTCTTGACCTTGGACCCGGGCTTGGGATTCTGGCTGTAGACCAGTCCCCTGCCCATGCGGCGGATGTAGACGGAGTCCACGACATCGATGCGGAGATTGTCTCCGGATGCGAGCATGCCCGCCTCCTCCACGCTTTTGCCCGTGAAGTCAGGGACGATTATCTCCTTGCCGTGACGGGTGTCGAGCCTCAGTGCGAGCGCGCTCAGGCCTATTACCAACGCGAAGACCACGACTATTCCGAGGATGTTCCTCAACACCCAGCCGAGAACGGAAGAGCTTTCTTTTCTGTCACTCATTTTCTTTGATGTTTATATTTCCGGCCTGTCAGAGCATGAAGTGCTTCATGAAGCCTTCCGCCATCAGGGCTATACCGACTATCATCACCACAATTCCCGCCACCCTGTTTATCCACACCAGGGTCGAGAGCCTGAAACTTCTCCTGAGCTTTCCCAGACACCGGGAGAAGAGGAACCAGTAGCTTGCCGAACCTGCGCTCACCGCCAGGATTATGGGAGCAATCCGGAAATCCTGTGCCTCGATCCTCACGCCGAAAAAGGCGAAGAGCGTGAGCATCACGAATATGGCGGCGGGGTTGGACAGTCCCAGCGCCAGGGCCTGGACATAGTCCTTTATCGAATATGACGGGTTGTCATCCTGCTTGAGCTTGCGGAAGGGGTCCTTGAACACTATGGACGCGCCCACCAGCGCCACGATAAGGCCTCCGAGTATGAATATCAGGACCTTGTGCGTCTCGATGAAGCGTTCCGCAAAAGCCAGCGCGAACACAGCCACGACAGCATAGAGCGTGTCTATGGTCGTGGCGCCCAGACCTGTCAGGAAGCCCGGCTTGTGTCCCTTGCTCAGGGATACCTGCAGCACGTAAATCGCCACGGGGCCCAGAGGGACAGATGCGCATATGCCTATGAGAAAGGCTTTCAGAACGTTGACTAACATCCGCAGTTTCAGAATGTGTGAAAAGCAAAGATAGCAAATTAATTCATATCTTTGTAAGAATGACAGACCCGAGTATGGAAGAGTACAGGAGAGAGAAAAGAATGATGACGGCGCTGACGCTGTGCTTTGCGCTGATGATGTCGGTGCCATATCTCATCCCGCATATGGGATGGCTGTCGCTGTTCGGCCTGGTGCCCCTGCTGTGTATGGAGAGGATAGGCACGATTTGCGGCATACGCAGGCTCTGGAGATGGCACTATGCCGGCTTCGTGCTGTGGAATGCCTTCACCACTTTCTGGGTCTGCAACGCCACTGTGGGCGGAGGCATATTCGCCATACTCGCCAACTCCCTGCAGATGTCCCTGGTTTTCGGCGCCTTCCGGCTCAGCCGCAAGGTCTTCAGGGGAACCCTCCCCTACATCTTCTTCGCCGCCCTCTGGATAGCCTGGGAGAAAGCATACTTCTCCGCCCAGATTTCCTGGCCCTGGCTCACCCTGGGCAATTCCTTCGCCAGAACCCTGAGCCTGGCACAGTGGTACGAATTCACCGGCACCCTCGGCGGCTCGCTCTGGATATGGGCCTCCAACCTGGCGGTCTTCGGACTGATGTGCTGCCTCTCCGACGGCAGTTTCTCCAGCTGGAATCCCAAGGCCCGCGCGGCGGCCCTGCTCGCGGAACCGCTCATACTGATAATTCCTGCAGCCATATCCCTTCATCTGTGGAAAGCACCAATAGAAGAGGGCGACAAGATAGAGGTCGCGATACTCCAACCGGACATCGACCCTTACCATAAGTTTCAGAGGCTCAGCCAGAGCCAGCAGAATGCCATACTCGAGGAGCAGATGCGCCAAGCGCTTTCCGGCAGGGACAGCAGCTGCAGCTCACCCCTGCTCCTGCTTGCCCCGGAGACCTTCACCAACGACGTGGACGCGGGTGACATCACAAGCGGAAAGACCTGGAACAGATTCAGGAAAGAACTGGAGGACTACCCCGGAGCGACCCTGCTTTTCGGGGCGTCGTCGATTGACATCATCGAGTCGACCGCTAAGCCTTCCCACACTGCAAGGTCAAGGGGCGACGGCAGATGGTTCGAGACCCACAACTCCGCCCTCACGGTCGACGGCAGCGGCCACGGCGGCATATTCCATAAGAACAAGCTGGTGGTGGGAGTGGAGATGACCCCGTATCCGGCGTTCTTCTGCAAGATAGACGACATGCTGGGAGGGGTGATGGGCAGGAACATAGGACAGGGAGAGGTCAGCCTGCTGGAACTCCGGAGCCCGGAAAGGAACGTCAGGACAGGCTGCGCCATATGCTATGAATCCATATATGGCGACTATTGCCGGGAATATGTCAAGGCGGGAGCCGAACTGATGACCGTCATCACGAACGATGCCTGGTGGGGTGACACTCCGGGCTACAGGCAGCATCTGAGCTATGCCTCCCTGCGCGCGATCGAGCTTAGGAGAGACATCGTAAGATGCGCCAACACAGGCATTTCCGCATTGATAGACAAACACGGCAGAATTACCGCCAAGACTCACTGGTGGGAAAAGGAGATCCTCAGGGGAGAAGCCTCCCTGGGCAGCGGGGAGACCTTCTTCGTCCGCAACGGGGACATAGCCGGAAGAATCTGCACCCTGGTCGCCGCCCTCCTCGCTCTCGCCCTGCTGACCAGGCTCATAACTGTCAGGAAAGATGGATAAGCAGCAGAAAGCCATATTCAACAGGACTGAAAGGCTCCTGGGAGCACAGGCGATGAAAGACCTTGGGGATGTAAAGGTCATCATATTCGGAGTGGGAGGAGTCGGAAGCTGGTGCGCCGAGGGGCTGATAAGGTCCGGCATACGGCATCTCACAATGGTGGATCCGGACCGGGTATGCATCACAAACATCAACAGGCAATTGATGGCGACTAGTTCCACCGTCGGGAAATTCAAGGTGGAAGTGCTGCGCGACAGGCTGCTGGACATCAACCCCGGGGCGGACATACAGACCATCAGGAGCATATACTCCGCCGACAATTGGGAAGACTTCAGGCTCGGGGAATATGATTACGTGATCGACGCCGTGGATTCGCTCAAGGACAAGGCGCATCTGATACTCAAGGCCTGCGAGAGCGGAGCCGTGTTCTTCTCCTCGATGGGAGCAGCGCTCAAGACCGACCCGACAAGGATAAGGGTCGCGGAGTTCTGGCAGGTCAGGGGCTGTCCACTCGCAGCCGCCATCAGGAAAAAGTTCAAACGCGCCGGAACTCTTCCTGCACACAAGTTCCTCTGTGTATATGACGACGAAGTCCTGCCGAATCTGGGCTCTGAGGTGCACGGGTGCAACGAAGACTGCTCCTATTGTCCCAAAGGCAGGGAGATCGCCTTCGACAGCGAGGACAGGAACAAAGCGAAAGCCGTGGTCAACGGGACCACGGCTCACATTACCGGCATTTTCGGTTTCACTCTCTGCGGCCTGGTTATCCAGGACTTCTGCCGCAGGATGAAGGGCTGATCAGAATCCGCCCCTCATTCCTCCGCCCATTCCGCCCGGAGGAGGGCCCATCATTCTGCCACCGCCTCCAGGAGGAGGTCCCATCGGAGCGCCGCCGTCCATAGGAGGACGTCCGTTCCTGGAGTTGCGTCCGTTCCTTCCGCCTATGGTTCCGAACCTCCAGGTGAAGGACAGTATCACGTAACGTCCGAGGGCGTTGTTCTTGGTCTCGATATGGGAGTTGCCGGAATCGCTGGTGCTGAAGTTCCTGGTCTGTCCGAGCAGGTCATAGACATTCAGGGCGACGGTAGCCTGCTTTCTCAGCACGGTCTTGGAGATTTCCGCATTGAGGATGGCCTCGGACGGCATCTCAACCGTGTAACCCTCATACCATCTATAGTTTATATCCGAACGGAGGGAAAGACCGGTGAGATTCCAGGTCCATATGAACGAGCCGTTCACGCCGTTGTTCCAGGTCTCCCTGTTCATGTCCTTGTTGAGGGAATAGTCAGACTTCGAATACCTGGTGCTTCCGCCGAGACGGATCTCGAGGGCGTCGCTTCTGTAGACGAAAGTCAGGTTCTCGGATATGTTGTAGTTCCTGATGTCGTTCCTTGCGAAGGCAGGGGAACTGTCGAAATCGCGGAAATCGTTGCGGAAAGCCACATAGTCGAAGTCACCGTCCACGAAATACTTGTCCGTGCCGACATTGCTTCCGGTATATGATGACGAACGGTTCGTGCTTGCGCTGGTGTTGTTCGAAATCGAGAAGTTGGACTTCGCTATAGGAATGTTCGCGAAGAGCCTTGCGCTGAGTTCGCTCGAGTTAGGACCGTTCACCGGCATCGAATAGGTCTTTCCGGACTCGTTCCAGGTGGCATTCACTATCGGGGACTGGGTCAGGCCGCCACCGAGTCGCAGGTTGAAGGAAGAGAAGGTCTCCCTGTTGTTGTACCTTACTTCGGCGCTCACGTCGTGGCTGAAATACGGGTTCAGGTACGGGTTACCGAGCGACTGGGCGATAGGGTTCGAGTTGTCCAGGACAGGCACGAGCTGGGATACGCTCGGCTGGCTGGAGCGTCCGCGGTAGTTGAATCTGGCGTTGAGGTTGTCGATCGGCTGGTAGTCAACCCTCGCCTGAGGGGACCAGTTGAGCACCGAATATGTGGTGTCGATGACAGTTCCCGCCTTCTCGGTCCTGTTGTGGGTCCTGGTCGGGTTGATGCTCACACCCACCTGCATCCTGAGCTTGTCGCCCTGATAGAGGAGGTTTACTCCCGCCTGCTGGGTGAGAACGTCATTGAATATGCTGTTGGAATATGCCTTGTTGAAGGTCTCCCCTTCCGGATTGTAGAAGAGATTGTCCCTTCCGAAGCCTTCTGACAGGCCGCTGTCCCAGGCGTTCTTCCCGGAATCCGACTTCCTCCAGGTAAGGGAGTAGTTGCCCTCCACATAGAAGTTGTTGCCCATAGGCTCGGTATATGTGAGCCTTCCCATCAGGGAACTGGTCCTGGAAGTGTTCTCCGTCCTTTGGTTGATTATGGACGCAACAGGATCGGTCTGTCCCTGAAGATAACTGTTGGTGAGGGACTGCACGAATGCGTCATCATCACTGTCGGAAAGGCTGAAGGTACTGTTGAACACGAGGGTTCTGCCCGGAAGGCCGATCCTCTGCCTGTACTGGAGACGTCCCGACGCTGACACTCTCTTGGAATCGCCGCTGTTCACGCTGAAACCGTCATTCTGCTTGCCGGTCACAACCCTGTTCTCATCACCCGCGAAAGTCTCGAAGTCCTCGCTGGAGAAGCGGCTGCTCTTTCCGAAGCTCAGCTGAGGTTCGAATATGAGGGAAGAATTCTTGGAGAATTCGTGCTCGATCCTGAGTCCGACATTGTGGCTGTTGGACTTGGAGTTCGAGATGTTGTCCGTGTTGGATATCGTGGAGGTGACGCCGTTGGCGCTCTGGAAAATCTGCTCCTTGTAGGTGGAGCTCCTGATGTCGGAGTCGCTGCCGTTGAAGTTGTAGTTACCCATGGCCTCCATCCTGTCATCGAAGAAGTCGTAGCCCAGGTTCGCGCCGAGCATATAGGAAGTGGTCACACCGCCGCCGCTGCCGCCTCTCATTCCGCCCATCATCTCCCTTCCGAAGCCTCCGAAGCCCACGTTGTTGCCGTTGTTGACATTGCCTATGACACTGTACTGGGCTCCGTTGGAGAAGTTGCCGAGGAAGAGGTTGCCGTTGTAGCGGTGCTCGTCATAGCCCACCTCATCCACAGGGAAATCGTGTCCTATGCCGGCACGGACGTTGCCCATCAGGCCGTTCATCATACCCTGCTTGACAGAGAGGTCGAGCACGGTCTCCTCCTCACCGTCGTCAATTCCGGTGAACTCGGCCTGGTCGGACTTCTTCCTCACCACCTTCACCTTGTTGATGATCTTGGCAGGGAGGTTCTTGGAAGCCAGGGTAGGGTCATCCATGAAATAGGTCTTTCCGTCGACATATATCTTGGTGATGGTCTGTCCGTTGGCCGTGATTGAGCCGTCATCGCCCACCTCGATGCCCGGGAACTTCCTGAGAAGGTCCTCAAGCACGTCGTTGTCGGTAATCTTGAAGGAAGATGCATTGTACTCGATGGTGTCCTTCTTAACGACTATCGGGTTGCCCACAGCAGAAACGCTGGCGGCGTCAAGTACTTCCTTGTCCGGCTGAAGATTCACCACACCCAAGTCCAGGTTCTTGCCCTGAAGCACGATTTCCTGCGTGCTCGCGACATAACCCATCATCTCGGCCTTGAAGGTGTAGGTTCCGGCGGCAACCTTCTCTATGGTTCCCTTGCCGTCAGATCCCGTGAGGGCATATTTCGACGGGGAGGTCGCGCCTTTCTTGGTAATGGATATGGTGGCGAAGGAAATCACCTCTCCGTTGGAGGCGTCCTTCAGCACCGCGGTGATGTCACTCTTCGACTGTGCCGAAGCCGGTGACAAGAAAAACAGCATCATGAAAGATGCTGTCAAAAGAGTGGAGATTCTCCGCACAATACTAACAACCATTGTCTTTCTGTTTAGTTCCGGCTTTTTAGACAACGGCATATGGCAAAGGTTTAAGGCAGTTTTCACTTTTTCTGCGTTTTTTTGCCTCGGCTGCCTGTCCGGGGAAAGCCTCATTTCACCCTTCCGGGATTGTCCGCCACGAATTTTTCCCAGCTTGAGGAGCTTTTGGCGCCCGCGAGCGGATTCTTGAGCTGGAAATGGTGGCAGAGCGCAATCGCTACCGCATCAGTGGCATCCAGGTGAGAAGGGTTCAGTTCCACCTTCAGCAGACGGGAAATCATGTTGGCGACCTGTTCCTTGGAGGCCGAACCGTTGCCCGTAATCGCCACCTTGGCCTTTCTCGGGGCATATTCATGAACGGCGATGCCGCGCGAAACGGCGGCTATGATCGCGGCCCCCTGAGCCCTGCCCAGCTTGAATATGACCTGGGCGTTCTTGCCCAGGAACGGGGACTCGAGAGCCATGACATCAGGTCTGTAAGTGTCACAGACGCGGCCTATCTCCAGGCAGATGCGCTGAAGCTTGGCATAGGCGTCCGCCTCCTTCCTCAGGTCCAGCACGTCCATATCCACCAGGACGGGCTCTCCCCGGACTACGTCAATGACCCCGAAGCCAAGGAGATTGGTTCCGGGGTCAATGCCGATTATTCTCATTCTGCCGGCCATATGGCTGACTCAGTCTATGCAGTCGAATCCGGTGTAAGGCCTGAGCACTTCCGGTATGACTATCCTGTCTTCCTTCTGGTTGTCCTCGAGCAGGGCAGCCACCACGCGCGGAAGGGCTAGAGAACTGCCGTTGAGAGTGTGGCAGAGCTGCATCCTGCCGTCCTCATCCCTGTAACGCAGGTGCAGACGGTTGGCCTGATAGTTCTCGAAGTTGGAGACTGATGAAATCTCCAGCCACCTGCCCTGGGCCGCTGACCAGAGCTCGAAGTCGTAGGTGATTGCAGATGTGAAACTCATGTCCCCTCCGCAGAGACGGAGTATCCTGTAACGGAGGCCCAACTTGTTCACGAGGCTCTCCACGTGGGCCACCATCTCGTCAAGGGCGGCATATGAATTCTCCGGCTTCTCGACCCTCACTATCTCGACCTTGTCGAACTGGTGGAGCCTGTTGAGACCTCTCACGTCCTTTCCGTAGGATCCGGCCTCGCGGCGGAAGCACGGGGTATATGCGGTGAGCTTCTGAGGGAATGCATCCGTCTGGAGTATCACATCCCTGAATATGTTGGTGACGGGAACCTCGGCGGTAGGCACCATATAGAAGTCATCGAGATTGGCGTGGTACATCTGGCCTTCCTTGTCAGGAAGCTGGCC
>JAEDLE010000060.1 GCA_016295455.1 Bacteroidales bacterium | reverse complement strand
ACGGAGATGGACCCGGAGAAGGGCATCACGGGGAACACGACGATGATGACCGCGGCCACGGCTCGCATCACCACCATCATCACGACCATGACCACGAAGGCGAAGGCCATCTCGAGGAATACGGCATAGGTACTTTCGTATATTACCGCCGTCCTGCCTTGAACATGAACATGTTCGACCGTTTTGTGGCCAGGCTCTGGCCCCGCAGCATAATCAGGGCGAAGGGTGTATGCTGGTTCAGTGACGATCCCGACAGGTGCTACCTCTTCGAGCAGGCGGGAGTTCAGAAGTCCATAAAGGATGCCGGTATGTGGTACGCCACCATGCCTCAGGACCAGCTCAACATGATGATGCTCAAGGAACCAGCCCTTCGCAGGGATTGGGACGAGGAATATGGCGACAGGATGGTGAAGATAGT
This sequence comes from Bacteroidales bacterium, assembly GCA_016295455.1. Lineage (GTDB taxonomy): Bacteria > Bacteroidota > Bacteroidia > Bacteroidales > UBA932 > Cryptobacteroides. Next base: position 8,279 of record JAEDLE010000060.1, on the reverse strand, counting down.
CTTCATCGGCCAGAACATGGACCGCAAGGCCATAGAGGAGGAACTTGACAAATGCCTTGAAGCCCCGCTCTGGATGTAGAGTCAGGAATGGGTATTCAGTAATCTTCACAATAACAGGTCCCGGATGGATAATGCTTTCCACCCGGGACTTTCTCATTGTGGCGGCAGTTTCCGTCAGAGGCCTCACCGGTGCCGGCAAGACCGCGCTGACAGCTGCACTATTTGAACAGCATGGCGGCGAACTGGTGCAGCGACCTTCTCCAGGTCAGCCACTCGTGGGCCGTGCCTTCGGACTCGTAGTACACGTGCTTCACCCCGTTCTCCTCGAGCATCTTGTGGAACTCGTATATGCCGGAATACATATGCTCAGGCTCGTCGGTTCCGATGCTGACATAGAGCAGACGGTAGTCGTCATTCAGGCTTGAAGGGAAGTTTTCCGGATTGCCAGGCCTGCCCGAACCGCTGAATCCTCCCACCCAGGCGAAAAGGTCCTTGTGTCCCAGACCTATGCTCCAGGCCTGGAAACCGCCCATCGAGAGACCGGATATGGCACGGTGCTCCCTGTCCGCAATCGTGCGGTACTCGGAATCGACCATAGGCACGATTTCTTCGGTCATTACCCTGTCGAAAGCAGTGAAATTGAACATTCCGCCTGCTGAAGCCGCCGGATCCGGGACTGCCAGTTCAGCATATCCTCTGTCCATGACCACTATCATCGGCTCCGCCTCGCCTTCGGCTATGAGGTTGTCGAGTATGGTGTCCATCTTGCCCTGGGTTGACCATCCGGTCTCATTCTCGCCCGCTCCGTGCTGCAGGTAGAGCACAGGGTAGCGTTTCCCGGGGTTGAGTTCATATTCTGCAGGGAAGTAGATGTAGCAGGTTCTCCAGGCTGCCGTCAGTTCGGACCAGTACCTCTTGATCCTGACCTCGCCGTGAGGGACATCCTTCTCGAGATAATAGTCCACTCCCGCCTCAGGAATCTCTATGCCGCTCGACATCATTCCGCAGCCGTAGAACAGCTTGCTGGAAGGGTCGGAGACCTTGACTCCGTCAACGACGATGAAATAATAATGGAATCCCGGTACCTGGGGATCCGAAGTGACCTCCCAGAGGCCCTCCGCGTTCTTGCTCATCGGATAGACCTTGCCTCCGAGATCCAGCGCTACGGTGGATGCTTCAGGGGCCGACACCCTCGCCGTAACGCTCAGGTCCGGATTTACCATAGGGTATCTGCAGCCTTCGATATTGGTGCTTGCGCTGACCGGTTCGGTGATTACGCCCACAGTCTGCGCGTTCTTCTGTCCACAGGCCGCCATAGCGAGAGCGGCGGCACACAGTATGAGATACTTCTTCATTTTCACTTCTGTTTGAATATCCTCGTAACGAATTCCCTGAGGCTTCTCCTCCAGGTGAGCCACTCGTGCGCCGTGTCAGGCGAACAGTAATAACCGTTGCTGATGCCCGCATCCAGCAATATCCTGTGCATGTCACCTATATGGTCACCTTCCTTCTCGCCCACGGTCAGGTACACGAGATTGAAGCTGTCGTTGAACTTGTCAGGGTCGCTGAATATGCCGTTGTAGGCGCTGCGCAGCTTCTCCGGATCCTTGAAGCCCGGATTGCTGCGATTGAACTCGCCGATCACGATGATGCCGCTGAATCCCGAGACATAGGAGAAATACTCCGGATGCCCGAACGCAAGGTCATATGCCTGCTTGGCGCCCCAGGAGAGACCTGCCACTGCGCGGTGCTCCCTGTCGGCCATGGTCCTGTAGCGTTTGTCGACGAAAGGTATCACCTCGTCGGTTATCATTTCCTCGAAAGCGTCGAAGGAGTCGCTGCTGCCCGGATGGCGGGCATAGCCGCTGTTCATCACGACTATCATCGGCTCTGCCTCTCCGGAAGCGATCAGTTTGTCCAGAATCACGTCCATATGGCCCTGGAACACCCAGCCTGTCTCATCTTCGCCGCCTCCGTGCTGGAGATATAGCACGGGATAACGCCTGCCGCTGTCCTGCTCATAGCCCGCAGGAGTGTAGACGAACATTCTCCTGTACTGCCCGCAGACATCGGACTTGAACTTCACCGAGCGCACCGCACCCTGCGGAACGTCACGGGAAGGAGTGTAATATGCCGCATCTTTCGCATTCTCAGGCACTTCCAATGCGCTGCAGTCACGTCCGGTACCATAGAAGGTATAGGTTGCCGGGTCCGCGAAAGACAGGCCACCGACCTTTACGGAATAATAGTGGAAGCCTTCCACCATAGGTTCTGTGGTGACGGTCCATCTGCCGTCCTTGTCCTTGGTCATGGGATAGTCCTTGCCGCAGGATATGGTGACGGATGTTGCCTGTGGCGCGTCAAACACGAAGGTCACCGAATTGTCCCTGTTGATGCGGGGGAACTCCCGGCCTTCAAGGTTCAGTGCCGATGGCGCCTGGGCTGAGGCCGCCGCGCAGATACAGGCGGCGGCCAGAAAACTTTGCAGTCTCTTCATTTCTTTATGATACTGAACAAATCATTTACAAAGTATTATTTGAAAAGCAGCTGCGCGAACTCGTGGAGGCTCCTTCTCCAGCTCTGCCATTCGTGAGCGGTGTTTTCGGAAACATAGAAATGAGCGTTGAATCCGGCTTCCCTGAGGGCCTTGATGTCCTCTGCAGGATTGCCGCCCCTGCGGTTCTCCAGCTCGCGGCTGCCGTAACTTACGAATATGAGCTTGTTGCTGCCCTTTATGGCCTGGGCCTGCTCCAGGGTGACGGTACCTCCGCTGAATACGCCGAAGGATGAGAACATCTGAGGGTTAGGCAGGGCAATGGAAAGGGTCTGCATTCCACCCATTGAGAGGCCTGCCATCGCACGGTGGTCGGCGTCGGCTATGGTGCGGAAGTTCGAGTCTATCATAGGGATGATGTCTTCGAAGAGGGTTCTCTTGAATCCGTCTGCCCAGTTGCCCGGAAGTCCCATAGGACCGCCCTGGCCCTGAGGCCTCTGTCCCTGTGCGCCCTGAGGAGGTCTCTGTCCCTGTGGGGCCTGACCCTGAGGTCTCTGTCCCTGAGGCGCCTGAGGCATTCTCCAGGCACCGTTGTCCATCACGATGATGAAAGGCACGGCCTTGCCCTCCGCGATGAGGTTGTCCATAATCTGCGCTGTCTTGCCCTGCTGCGGCCAGCCCTGCTCGCTTTCTCCGCCACCGTGCTGGAGATAGAGCACAGGGTAACGCTTCTGAGGATTCCGGTCATATTCCGCAGGAGTATAGACATAGCAGTGACGCATCGCGTCATTCACCTTCGAATAGTAGTAGAGCTCCCTGACCTGTCCCTGAGGCACATTCTTCACCTGATAGAAGTCCTCGTCGTGCGCAGGTATGTCGATACCGCTGCCCCAGCGGCTGGCACCGTAGTAATAGAGGCTGTTCGGGTCAGGCACGTTCGCGCCGTCTATGTTAAGCTGGTAGTAGTGGAATCCTTCGTCCTGCGGCGCGGATTCGCCTGTCCATACACCGTTCTCGTCACGGGTGAGTTCATATTTCACTCCTCCTATGTCCAGCAGCACCATCTTCGCGTCAGGCGCTGACACCTGCACTCTCACCCTGCCTTCCGAATTGACCATAGGATAGAGCTTGCCCGACTGGGCGTTAGGAGCGGTCACGAAATCTTCCTTGACCTGGGCTCCCGCCATCAATGTGAGGGCGAGGCCGACGATGGAAATCAATGTCTTCTTCATATCTTCAGCGATTATCAGTTGTGTCCCATACGTCCGGGCCGGGACCAAAGGATGTCCGCCCGGAATAATTGTCACTAATTTAGGAATATGCTTCCGTGAGTCCTAATACGAATTCATCATATTCAATCAATAATGGTTCAGCTTTCTGTTCCAAATTTCTTATTTTTGCCTGGTTGACGTCAGCATATTCACAAACAACGATACGACCATATGAAAAAGTACCTGATGTGCATCATCGCAGGCTTGGGCGCGCTGTCCTGCAGCAGGAAGGCGGCCGATCTTCCGGTTTCTCCGATAGGGGAGGAGACAATAAGTTCACTGGTGTCCACGATGGAGACCCCGGACAGGGCCCTGCTAGAGAGGGGTGTAAGGCAGGCGGCCTTCCTATGGAGGAGCGAGGACGGAAGCGAGGAGGAGTTCATCGATTTCGTCAAGGGACATTATGCCGCTGACCCTCAGGAACGTAAGGAATTGTATGACAGGCTTGCGAGGGCTTTCGAACTGATTGAAGGCTCGTTCAACCAGCTTACCATAGACCTTCAGAAGCCGACGGTGCTCTCAGGCCCGGAACCGGGGGAAGTGGACTACATACTCAGCGCCTTCAGCCCGTACGACCATCTTTCCGACGATTTCTATGCCAACAAACTGGCGTTCATCACCGTGCTCAACTTTCCGGAATTCACGCTCGAGGAGAAGAACCGGCTCGGCAGGGACTGGAGCCGTCTCGAGTGGGCATATGCCAGGATGGGGGACCGTTTCACGACCAGGGTGCCGGCCGAGGTGTCGAGGCTGATGTCGGAGGCCTCCAGCGCCGCAGAGAACTATATCGCGGGATATGACATCGTGATGGACAAACTTGTGACCGAGGACGGACGCCAGCTCTTCCCGGACGGGATGAGGCTGCTCGCGCACTGGAACCTCAGGGATGAGATCAAGTCCAACTATGCCGACGTGCCGTATGCGCAGGAGAAGCAGGAGATGATATACAAGGTGATGGAACGCATTGTGAATCAGGATATACCGGAAGAGGTCATTGCCGATGGCTCCTATGTCTGGGCACCGTATTCCAACAAGGTCTGGAAGGACGGGGAGCCTGTCAGCACCAAGCCGGAAGGCAGCCGCAGGTACAGTCATATACTTGACATCTTCCACGCCTATCAGGCCTGTGACCCTTATTGCCCGGCGGCTCCTGATGCCATAAGCAGGAACTTCGAGGAATCGATGGAGGTCGGAGCCGATGAAATCGAGGCCCTCTTCGTGAAACTCGTCTCTTCCGAACAGGTGCGCAAAGTCGGTGCCCTCATTTCTTCAAGGCTCGGAAGGAAACTCCGCCCGTACGACATATGGTATGACGGCTTCAAGAGCCGCTCGGCACTCCCGGAAGACCGGCTCACCGCACAGACACGCAGGCTTTACCCCGATGCGGAGGCTTTCCATGCAGGTATGCCGTCAATGCTCACAAAGCTAGGATTCTCAAAGGAATATGCCGACTTCCTCGCCGATAGGATAGCGGTGGAGGGAGCGAGAGGCTCAGGTCACGCCTGGGGCGCCCAGGGCAGGGGATACAAATCCTACCTCAGGACCAGGACCGGTGCGGATGGCATGGACTACAAGGGCTATAACATAGCCGTTCACGAGTTCGGACACAATGTCGAGCAGACCATAGACCTGTACGACATTGACTACTACACCCTTGCAGGCGTTCCGAACACGGCCTTCACCGAGACCCTCGCCTTTATATTCCAGAAAAGGGACCTGCAGCTTCTGGGCTATGACAGGAAGGCCGATGACAACCAGACCCTGGACATCTTCTGGGGTATGTACGAGATCATGGGCGTGTCGCTCGTGGACATGTACACCTGGAGATGGCTCTACGAGCATCCGGAGGCGGATGCCGAGGCTCTCAGGGACAACTGCCTGCGCATAGCCCGTGAAGTATGGAACCGTTACTACGAGCCTGTGCTGGGTACTCACGACTCGCCTATACTTGCCATATATTCGCATATGGTCAATGCGCCTATGTATCTTCCGAACTATCCTTTCGGGCATATCGTAGAGTTCCAGATCGAGCAGCATTTCGCGCAGCTCCCGGATCCGGACAATATTGGGGATGAAATCCTAAGGATATGGAAAGCCGGCTGCCTTACCCCGCAGGAGTGGATGAGGCAGGCCGTGGGTACCGGAGTGTCAGTGGACCCGGTACTTGAGGCGGTGGAGAAGATAGTGGGCTAGACCTTGCGGTCCGATCCTATCCAGGTGAGTTTCTTCCAAATCTGCTCCATAGGTCCGTGGTCGTGTCTGCGGAACCACAGGCGGCAGAACAGGAACTGGATAACCACCATCGCCAGTCCTGTGAGGACTGAAAGCGTGGTTCCGAACTTGCCGCAGAGACCCAGGCCGAATTCAGCGAAGAGGAATGAGCCTATGATGGACTGGAGGAAATAGTTCGTCAGGCTCATCCTTCCGAAAGTCCCGAAAGATGACATCAGCTTGCGGAACCATCCTGCGCCGTACCAGAGCAGGGTGACTCCCGAGATGATGCTCATGGTCATGCAGAAGCACAGCATCGGGGAGAGCATCCTGCCCGCAGGCTGGAGCTTGTCCACGTGCGCAAGGTTTCCTGCCACGCTCAGCACCAGACTCAGCGCGAACACCCATTTCCATATCTTCATATGGCAACCTTCGTCATAGAACATCCTGTAGCGGCCCAGAAGCATGCCCAGGATGAACATTGCGATGGTCTGGGTGTGCCTGCCCTTCATCAGTATCCACAGCCAGGTGGCCTTCTGGCCGTACTGGAGGTTGGCTGCAGCATTTGCCAGGAAGGAGTCACCGTGATGGGCGGTTCCCATGGCAGCATAAGCCTCGCCCATGCCGCTCAGATCCGGTCTCCATCCGCTCAGAAGTCCGTAAATCTCTATCGGCTGGATTATCAGCAGTCCGAAAACCAGCCACGACCACACTGAAGGAAGGTAACTCAGAGGAATCAGCACAAGGGAATAGACAGCATAGCTCATCAGTATGTCTCCGTCATAGAAGGCGGTGTTGAGGGCTCCGAGCACAAAGAGCAGCACCATGCGCCAGAGGAACCTGCCCGAGAAGTCCTTGCCTTTCTGCTGGCGGTTGTCGTTCTGGATGAAGAAACTCAGTCCGAAAAGCAGGGCGAAAATTCCGTACATCTTGCCTGAAAAGAGGAAGAACATCAGGTTGTACACCCACTTGTCACAGGGAAGCGTCAGCGGGTCGCCATATGAAGGGTCATACATGTTGAACTGTTCTGCGGAGTGGATCATTATGATTCCTGCAACCGCGAGGCCCCTGAGTACATCGGCAACCTCGATGCGTCCGTTCCTGACGCCGCGTGTCCTGTATAGCTGCATCTTCGTAAATCTTGAGGGAGCAAAGTTAAATCATTATCAAATAAAAGTCAAATCCGGAAATTTGTGAAGAAAAAATGCCCGGATGCTGCTGAATTTCGCAAAAAGATGTACATTTGCATATTATTCATTGTTTTATGAAGTATCACCTGCTTGCGCTCGTAATAGTGGCGATATGGGGCCTCACCTTCATATCGACCAAGGTCCTCATACTCTCCGGCCTGACCCCGGCGGAGATTTTCTTCGTCCGTTTTCTTCTGGCATATCTCGGAATGCTGCTGTTCCATCTTGTCAGGAGGATACGCTGGTTTTCCGACAGTATCAGGGATGAACTCAAGTGCCTGCTGCTGGGTGTGTGCGGAGGTTCGGTCTATTTTCTCACGGAGAATACCGCTCTCCGTTTCACGCAGGCCAGCAATGCTTCTTTCCTTGTGAGCACGGCCCCTCTTCTTACATTACTGCTGACGGCCGCATATTTGAAAGTCAGCCGCAAAGGGTCCGAGTCAGGTCTTCAGCCTGTCAAGTTCACGCTTCCACTCGTGGCCGGTGCCATTCTGGCAACACTGGGCATGGCTCTGGTTGTCTTTTCGGGCGTCCGTCTCAAATTGTCTCCGAAAGGAGACCTGCTTGCCCTTGGCGCAGCCCTCTGTTGGGCCATATACAGTCTCCTTGCCGTCAGTCTCACAAAGAAGTACGGCTCTGTCTTCGTGACTCGCAAGGTCTTTTTTTACGGAATCCTCACCATTGTGCCCGTACTCGCCATAGAAGGTTCATCTCACCTTGCAGACTGGGATATGATGACCAATCCTAAAGTTTTGCTGAATCTTCTGTTTCTGGGGGCAATCGCTTCACTTATGTGCTACCTTGGATGGAATGTGGTCATGTCCAGACTGGGTCACGTCACAGCATCCAATTACAATTTTCTGAATCCTTTCTTCACTCTCATAGGGGCGGCGATATTTCTGGGTGAGAGAATGACACCGATGTCTGCAATAGGATGTGTTCTGATATTCTTGGGAGTCTGGTGTACGGGCCGGCACATGGTCGGTCATTCTTCCGGCCGGATACCGTTCGGCAGGAGAATCGGTATCCGTGCCTGACGGTGCGGTGATCCTCTATTGACACAAAAAGAGGATTACCTTCCGGTGATCCTCTCTTCACACAAAAAGAGGATTA
>JAEDLE010000015.1 GCA_016295455.1 Bacteroidales bacterium | reverse complement strand
TGATGTACGGACCGCTCGTGATGGCGACTACAGGCATCGAGGAGTGGGAGGACGCGACGGTATCCCTCAATTCGGATCTTTCCGAGATTACCCTCTGCGGCGCAAGCAAGGACCGTGGAACAGACGGAAATCTCTACACCGTGAAGATGGGCGGACGCACTTTCGTTCCTGACTATTATGCGGATGAGCATGCAACCCGCTATTTCCGCATCAACCTCATCGGAGACCCTTCAGCTGCAGAGAAGATGAAGGTACGCTCACAGATTGAAAAGACAGGCGCCTTTGACGCCAAGAACTACAGCAGTGATTCATATGCTGCCCTGAACAAGGCGATTGCCGAGGCCGAGGCTCTCTGCGGCAGGGATGTGCTTGGAGCGGACGAGGCAGCGAAAGGCATCGAAGCCATAGACAGGGCCATCAAGGCCCTCAAGTCTGCCGGCGTGGCTGACAGGTCAATGCTCGAGGCAGCGGTCAGAAAGGCTGGCAATATTGACAGCAAGGCATATACCGATATGAGTATCAAGGCCCTGGAGGAGGTTCGCGCGGAATCGGAGAAAGTTCTTGGCTCAAATGCCGGACAGCTTGAGATGGATCTCCAGACCTATGCCCTGAATTCTGCGATAGGCGCACTCGAGGATGCCGCCGGCGTGGAGAAGGGTGAGCTGAGGGAGATGCTCTATACGGCAAGGGATCGCCGTGACAGGCAGGAGCGCTGGCTCGGTCTCGAGGTGAAGGTTCCGGAGTTCGCGCCTTGGGCTCCTAACGGATACAGGAGGCTCATGGAGAAATATGACCAGGCAAACGCGGTGCTTAACGGAAACGGCAGGAACTACAGCCAGGAGGAGGTTAATGCCATGGTCGCCTCGCTGAACGAGGCTATCAACAATATGCGTCCTGGCAATCTTCCTGAAATCGAGGACCTTGCAGAACTCAACCGGATGCTCGTGAAGGCAAAGGATATCAAGGATGACGCAGCCGTGAAGGAGGCTGTCGCATATGCCGAGATGGTCGTTGCCTACGTGACGGACGGCAGTGGCACCAAGGACATGATAGAGAGGGCCGAAAGCCAGCTCAAGGCGGTGCTCAGATAAAAAGACAATACTTTTCAGCTTTTATACACACACAACACAACATCGGATGGCTCCTGAAGTGATTCACGGGCCATCCATTCTTTTATGTATATGCCTATGTAACTGAGATTTCCCCGGGCTGTCAGAGTGCCAGTTGCTTGAGGACCTTGCCGTCGAGGTCCCTCAGGCTCAGGATGCCGTCCTCCAGAGTCAGGAAACTCGGCGGATTGCCGCCCTTGGGGAAAGTGATGGAGCCGCTGTTGCAGACTATTGCCCCGCCAGGACGACGGTCCAAGTCCATCAGATGGGTATGGCCGCTGATGAAAAGGTCATAGGACCCGGTCGGAGTATTCTCGGGAGTCATCACGTGACCGTGGGTAAGCAGTATGCGGCGGCCTGAATCAATCAGGAAGGCGCTTGTGGACATCATCGGGAAGTGGAGCAGCATCTGGTCCACCTCGCTGTCACAGTTGCCCCTGACGGCCACAATGCGGTTTGCGAGTGGATTGAGCATATTCGCGACAGCGGGAGCGTCAAGGCCTTCGGGAAGTCCGTTGCGGGGTCCGTAGTTGAGTATGTCGCCGAGTATGAGGAGCAGGTCGTAGCCGCCGTTGCGGTAGTGTTCGAGGACTTTGGCCAGACGTGGCGCGGAGCCGTGGATGTCGGATACTATGAGGTATTTCATCTTGGTTCGTTTTTGACATGTACGCTTGCAGCAAATATCTTTCCACAGGGGCCTGCACTGACATTATGGCACGGGACGGTATTGCGGAAAAAGATTATCTTTGCAATGTTAAATCCACAGGAAATGGCATCTTACAACCCGACTGTTCAGGAAGTGCTGGACTTCCTCGAGGCTCACGGCATAGGCTATGAAATCTATACCCACCCTCCCCTTTTCACCATAGAAGAGGCTCTGGAGTACTGGAAGGAGATTGACCGCTCGCATACCGACGGGACGGGTCCCCTGCACTGCAAGAACCTGTTCATGCGCAACCACAAGGGCAACAGGCATTATCTGATTTCATACGAATGCCACAAGAATCTGGACATCCACAGTCTGGAGCATATGCTGCATCAGGGAAAGCTGTCATTCGCCTCGGAGGAGAGACTGATGCGTTGCCTGGGGGTCAGACCGGGTTCCGTCGGGATGTTCGGACTGATTCATGACATCGACACCACTGGAGCGGATCCGAAGGAGCTGTTCGAGAACGGACACAGGGTCAAGTTTTTCTATGACAAGGCTTTGCTCGGAGCATCACACGTCAGCTTCCACCCCTGTGACAACAGCGCGACCCTGGTGATCAGGGTCGCGGACTTTCAGAAATTCATAAATATTTGGGGCGGCGAGGCCGAAGCCCTGGATATGGACAACATCGGCTGAAATGTCAGCGCAGTGAGTCGAGCCAGGCGCTGAGCGCCGTCATCCAGGCCTTGCGGTATGGAGATTCCCGTTCCGTCCAGCCGTGACCGCCTACAGGCATCACGTACATTGAACTTCCTTTGACTCCGTTCGCCACCAGGGCATTATAGTATTCCACGCAGTTGCGGACAGGCACAAGACGGTCGTCGGTGCAGTGCATGATGAATGCCGGAGGGGTGTCAGGTGTCACGCACTTCTCGTTGCTGAATGCATCCACGAGTTCGCGCGGCGCATTCTTTCCGAGCAGATGCTCGTTCGTTCCCATATGGGTGTATTCCGGATCAAGGGTAATGACAGGATAGAAGAGTACGGTGAAGTCAGGACGGTTCACCGCATCGGTGAAATGGGTGGACGCCATTGCGGCAAGATGACCGCCCGCCGAATTGCCCTGCACTCCAAGCTTGGTGAATCCCAGCTCTCCCGAGCGGGCGCGGAGTATGCTCATCGCGCGCTGCACGTCATCCAGCGGAACCTCCCTGTGCGTATTCGGGAGGCGGTACTTCAGCACGGCGTAGACTATGCCCATGCTGTTGTACCACTGAGCCAGCGAGAAGCCTTCGGTCTTGTCCCAAACATCGACGTAACCGCCTCCTGGACAAGATATTATGGCCAGTCCGCAGCATTTTCCCTCAGGCAGGAATATGGAAAGGGTCGGATCGGTGACATTGGTCACGTGGTTGCCGTAGTCGTATTCTGCCTCGGTGATGCAGTTGTCGGTAGGAGCCCCGTCAGGCCAGAGATGTATGACCTCGTCCGGAACGGCGTAGCTTTTCGGCGGCCATTCCTGCGGAACCTGGGCAAAGAGACCCAGCCCGATCAGGGCTGAGGCCAGAGTCAATATCGTCTTTTTCATATGCCGGTCTATTTGACGAGTTTGTTCACGGTCTTGAGGAGTTTCTTGGAAGGAACTCCCTTGCCCTGTGAAGGCACGAGATACCACTTCACGCTGTAGTTAAGGGATTCGCCCGGAGCGAGTTCGGAATATGCGCCCTGGCTCTCCAGCTCTATGAATGAGGTGCCCTGGTTGACATATACCTGGATCTCGGCCTCGGCCGGTGCTGGCTGAGAAGGTTTGAGATCAGGGAACTTTTTGACCAGCAGGAGGTTGTTGCCCTCGTATGCAAGCCAGCCCTTGCCGTCGGCATTGATTTTCCTGTTCTCTTTCGCCTCATCGAAGCTGTACCAGGCCGCGCCGTACTTGTCATTGAACTCCATCAGGCCGGCAGGGGTGATGTCGGAGCTCTTGGCAGCGAAGAATATGAGACCTTCTCCGGGAACACGGGTGATTTCCCACGGCGCGACCTTGCGGGTCTGGTCCGAGCGATTCACTATAGAATATGTCACCACTATGGCTTCGTCTGAAGGGTCAGCCTCGAACTTCTTTCGTATCGAGTAGCCGAAACGCTCCGAGGTCTTGCCTTCCATCACCAGGGATGTAGGGGTCTGCTCCACCTGATACTCGAGACGGTCGTATTCCGCTACAGGAGGCCAGTTCCATTCCGACTGGGGGCTGGTCCAGAAAGTGCTGCCGAAGGCGTTGAACATCTTGAGTTGGGAGATGATCTCCGCGTCACCGCGCTTGAAGGAGAGTATCTTCGCGCCGTGTGCCGCGTCTATGGTCATGGTCACGTCCCCTACGCTGATGCTGTAGAGGGATTCGCCCAGAGACCGGGTCTGGGGCTGATCTGCCGCCAGCGCCACAGCCGATGCGGCTGCGAGCGCGGCGATTGCTGATGTAAACTTTTTCATATCAGAACTTTACTGTTATCATCGAGAATGAATACGGTTCCATTTCGAAGTCCATCACAGGCTTGATGCCGAAGGCTTCGGTCTGAGGCTCGAGGACTTCTGAACCGAAGTCGTTCCTGTGGCCCGGGTCTCCCTTGAGAGTGGTGATTTCGGCACCCTTGACGCCCTTGAAGCGTTTGATGTCGATGTGGGCGGTACGGGACTCCGCAGATGCGTTGCAGAGCTTGATATAGAGTTCCCTCTTCTGAGGATTGAGGACTGCTGACTGCTCCTGGAGGAGGTCGGCTCCGTCTATCTTCACGAGGTCGCCGTAATGGAGGCTGCCCTCGGAGTTTCCGAATATCTTCTGGACGTAGTAGCTGCAGGTGCGGACCACGTCGGTGTTGTCGAAAAGTATGAGGTCAGGAGTCCAGTTGGAGTGCTCCCTGTGCTGGAGAAGAGGAGCGTAGCTGGTCATAACTACCACGTCTCCGTTGCGCTCCACGTGGCAGAGATAGAGGGCCTCTGCGAGGGCGTCCAGAAGGGTATAGTCCTTGGAAGCATATTCACCGAGATAGACCTTGGTCTTGCGGTCGCGTGGATATGAGTCGTACTGGCGGGTTGAAAGGTAGAAGTCCTTTGGCTCGTAGTAGTGCTCGTCTATGATGTCGAGTCCGAGTTCATCGGCAATCTTCCAGCTCTGGACATAGTCATCCTTGTTGTCCGGATGGGAGTTGACTCCGGCAGTGCCGATGATGGTGATTTCCGGATGGGCCTCGCTGATCCTGTCGAACATATACTTGAAACGCTCGCGGAATTCAGGGGAGATGTATTCCTCGTTTCCGATTCCTATCATCTCGAGATTGAAAGGCTCCGGATGGCCCTGTGCGGCACGGATTGCGCCCCATTTGGTATCGGTTCCGCCGTTCGCCCACTCTATGAGGTCAAGGGCGTCAGCCACCCACTCTTCCATGTCCTCCATAGGAACGGCCATCTGGGCGTAACCCTTGAGGTTCCATGAGCCTCCGGCACCCTGGCAGCTGAGGCCGAGAGGAAGGATAGGGACAGGCTTCGCGCCTATGTCCTCGCAGAACTGGAAGTACTCGTAATAGCCTATTTCGAGGGACTGATGATAGCCCCAGGTGTTCATCTGCTGCTTCCTGGCCTCCTTTGGACCGACGGACTCCTTCCAGCGGTAGGTGTTCCAGAAGCCCTGTCCGCCGCCGTGAACCACGCAGCCGCCAGGGAAACGCACGAATTTGGGATTGAGCTCGTCGATGGCCTCGGCAAGGTCCCTGCGCAGGCCGTGGCCCTTGAATGTGTCCTGAGGAATGAGGGAGACCATATCAATGTCTATGCTGCCCTCTGTGAGGCAGAGGAGCTGGAGGCTTGCATCGGTGCAGTCCTCTGTGGCGGTGAGGGTGACTTCATATTTCTGCCATCCCCGGCCGCAGGTCTTGAACTCGGCCTTCCCTACTGTCACAGGCATGGCAAAAGGACGTCCCTCGACCTGCCTGCGCGCCATGAGCGAAACTTCCATATCCCTTGCCTTTCCGTCGGCGCTCCTGAGGAAGACGGAGAAATCATATTTCTCACCTGCCTTGAGCACCATTCCGCCGAAGCCGGAATTGGATATGCCTACGCCGGTCGTGCCGCGGAAATCGCTGAAATGGCCGACTCTCTCGACGTAGAGACGCATATAGTTCGGATTGTTCTCGTTGAGCGGAGCCTGGGAGCAGGCGTTCACGTTTCCGGTGGAATGGCCGTAGGTCACATATCTCCACGCGGTTCCGGCGCCCCATCCGGGCTGTTCGGTAAGGTTGTACTCGAAGGAGCCGTTCTGCACGAGCTGGGCATTGAGACCGCCATCGCAGGCGTAGCTGATGTCCTCGATGAATATGCCGAGGAGCTGGTCGCTGATGGACTTGCCCCCTGCAGGAGGCACCATAGGCTTCTGTGCGGAAGCCGCAAGCGAGGCAAAAGCCATCGCTGTGATAATCAAGGTTCTTTTCATCCTTTATACGGTTATTGGTTTGTGCTGTGGCGTGGTTCCGGCAGTGTCCCGGAACAGTCATTCTTTCCAGTGTTCCGGATGGGCGGCCTTGTCATATGCGTTCATCGAACTCATATAATCCGCTATGACCTTGCATCCCTGTTCCGGCGCAAGAGTGAAACGGCCGAGGACGGTGTCTCCGTCCATAATTGCCACCCCTAGTTTTCCAAGTTCCCTGTTGTACTTGAAAATGAGCATCTTGTCCGCGAAATCATCATCCGTAAACCCGAGACAGAGCCCGTCCTGCGTCGAAAATATCTGGTTCATCTGGTATAGTTTGTACAAATCTAACAATTATTTGCTTTCCCCGTCATCTTTCCCCGAGGCAAGTGCCGTCATACGTTCATGAAGCTGAGCCGCTATCTGCTGCTTGCTCTCGCGTGAAGGGAGCGAAGGGTCATATTCCACCGGATCCCCTATGCAGAAGAGATGCCTGCGGCTGTCGGAATAGAGCGGATAGAAGAGCAGGTTCTTCCCGCAGCGCTCGTGATACATCGTCGCCAAGTGCGCAAAGCCGGTGAAGAAGCCGCGCAGCTCCTCCTGGGAAGAATCGGACTTCCCTTCCCCGCTCCTGGTCCGCCTGCTCGGCCTTTCCGGGAATATGAGTATGTTGTCTCCGCTGCGGAGCGCCTCGACGCTCGCCTCAAAGGTGCTCATCACGGCCCTGGAACTGCCTCTCTCGACGGGTATGGGGTTGAATGAGTTGAGGGCCCAGCATACCGGGCGGGTTACAAGGCGTATTATGGTGCCGCCCACTTTTTCCCCCATCACCCTGAGGAAGCCCCTGAAGGAATAGCGTATCTCCTGCTCGGCGCCTTCGCGAGTCAGCATCACGTTGTGTATCCAGGGACGGAAGTAGGTCGGAAGGTAAATCACCGCAGCCACAGGTCCGTACATGAAGCCGTGATTGCACACGAATACCGAAGGATAGGATTCTTTCCTGAGTTTCTCCACTCCCCTGACCTTGAGGTGCAGGAACGGGCTGACCATTGAGCACAGGAGCTTGACTCCGAAGCGTTTGCGGTACTTGCCCACAAGCTGTTTGCGCAGGGATTCACGCACCTGCCCGTCATCGGGATTGTTAGCCCTGAATACTGTGAGTTTCTCCTTGGTCCTGCCGTCCAGGGGCTGGTTCAGCGCGAACACCACCGCCACTATCATGAAGGCCACAGGCAGCTGCATCATGCAGATGCGGAGCGCCAGGGGCAATATGGCATATTCGGAAAGTTCGGGGATGAGGAAGGTCCACAGGGCCATTACAATGAGCATCACGGACGAGGATATGGCCGTGACGACGGTGGAGGTTATGGCGTTGCTGACTTCGACTTCTGCCGGATCTCCGCCTTGCGGCTCAAGTTCGGCG
Source organism: Bacteroidales bacterium (assembly GCA_016295455.1). Lineage (GTDB taxonomy): Bacteria > Bacteroidota > Bacteroidia > Bacteroidales > UBA932 > Cryptobacteroides. Next base: position 30,407 of record JAEDLE010000015.1, on the reverse strand, counting down.
ACGGCGTTGAAATCATCGTAGAACTGGCGTATTGCAGTGGTTATCAGCGCGACACCTATGCCCCACACCAGCATCCAGAACATCGCCTTTATGCTGCTGTTCACCCTGAACATGAATATGGCGCCGAGTATCCATATCACTCCCCCGGTTATGAATATGCCGAGTCCGTTCGCGGAAGGATGTCTTACCAGGAATCGCCTGGTGAGGGAGACCGCCAGGGCTATGCCGGCGAACCAACCCAGGAGATTGCCGTAGGTCCGGAGTTCGAACGGGCCCCTGCCGCTCATCAGGATATTGCAGAAGAACATCAGAATGCCGATGGAAAGGGCGGCGGAAGCATACAGGCGCATATTCGTGAAAATCCTGTATGAAGAAACTCTGGAGTGGAAGCCTGCCTCTTTCTGAAGGGAAGGCCCGCGCTCCTTCACGGGGGTGTCGATGTACTCGGTGGGAAAAAGGAGGAAGGAGAGTCCGGTCAGTACTGTCACTGCGGAGAGCACCCAGGTGTCGGCTCCGGAAGTGAACTTGACTATCAGGAATATGCAGAAGAGGTCCAGACGAATCTGGCTGTAGGCGATGAAGAGCCAGTACCACACCTTGCCCTTGCCTTTCTTGCGGGGTATGGAGCAGAGCAGGTCCCTGATCATCAGCAGCACTATGAAGAGGGTTACGGCGTTTGCCTGCGGCCGGCTGATGTAGCCGGGAAAGAAAATGGCGAGGCTCAGGCCGAGCGAGAGTATGGCGGTCAGCCCGAAATAGTAGAGATAGTGGTCCCCGCCACCGTTACCCGTAACAAGCCTCCTGTTCAGGAACAGGGTCCTGACCAGGCCGGCGAAAAGGAAGAGCGATGCTCCGAAGAACGGATTCCCCGCCACAATGTGGCTCAGAGCCATACAGAGCAGGAGTTCCGGATAATCAAGGCTATCCGTATCTTTTGTCCATCTGAGTGTAAAGTTTTTCATTTTGTAACGTGCAAAGGCTTGTTTTTTGCTGTTGTGCATTACTCGATAAAGCTAAATATAGCACTTATCATGAACACTGGACATCTTTTTTTGTGAATATTCAAGTTCGTGGATGGGAAACGCAGGGATTGTGCGTCGGGAAGAGTTCCGCAAGACACACAAAGCCCGGAATGGCAGATTGTTTTGAACTTGCGAAACAGGAGTGACATTATGTATCAGATACGAGACGACAAGAGGACACGCAAATCCGCGGCGCTACTCACTGAGGGTCTTTTGAAATGCCTCAGGGACAAGTCTTTCAATGAAGTGGGCATCAGCGACATATGTCAGGCGGGCGGAGTGAGCAGGACTACTTTCTACAGGCTGTTCGACACACCTGCGGACGTTTTGGCATATGCCTGCGACAGCCTGGCTGAGGAGTCTTTGAAGATTTGCGGGAAACCCGGGAATCACGGCAGGGAACCCAAACTCGTCCGTTTTATCTCCCTGCTGATGGAGAACTGCGGACTGCTGTCTGCCATAGTCAAGTGCAACCGCAGGGAAATCATAGAGAATTCCTTCAGCCACTACTGTTCGGCGGACAATTTCCAGGGCGATGCAGGGAACGGGTATTTCCCCGTAATCAACGGAGCCATAATCACTTCGATGCTGTTCAAGTGGGAAAGGGACGGAAAACGGGAAAGTGCCGAAGAACTGTACTCGATTTACCGCGAATTCCTCTCGACTCAGCTGGAGAAGATTTGACACTCCGAGAACTGTTCCGCTTGCGGAATTCAAGTCAGAATATCAGCAGCCCCAGGGTGCCGAAGGCGAGCATCACGAGTATGGGGTTTGCTTTCTTGAACAGGGTCAGGCAGAATGACAGGGCGAATATGGCGACGCTGGCGACGAACTGCCCGAGGTCCTGTGATGGGGAACCGAAGTTGTCCGGGGTCATGAGCAGGAGAGCAGCAGCGGCGATGAGTCCGACTATGGTCGGGCGGAGAGTCCTGAAGACATCCTTTACCATCGGGGCATCCTTGTGGGTCATGAGATAGCGGCTGACTGCAAGCATCAGTATGAAAGGCAGCCAGATTATGGACAGGGAAGCCAGCACTGCACCCGCTACTGCGGCGGCGTGGGAGTAGCCCAGGTTCAGGACCGAGGTGTAGCCGACATAGGTCGCCGCATTTATGCCTATAGGCCCCGGAGTGCTCTGGCTTATGGCCACGATGTCCGCGAACTCGGCATTGGTGAGCCAGGCGTTCTTCTCCACCGCCTCGTTCTGAATGAGCGAGAGCATGGCATAACCCCCGCCGAAATTGAATATGCCTATCTTGGAGAAGACCAGGAATAGTTTCAGGAATATGTTCATTTCGTGCCCTCCTTCTTTCTTTCATGGCGTCCGTACAGATAACCGCCGGCTCCGGCTATGATGATGACCAGTACGGGAGAAACGCCCAGGAGCCATATCAACAGCGCGCTGACTATCGGAATCCAGAAATTGTAGCGGTTCAGCCCGGCGCTCTTGGCGAGCTTGAAGCAAGGAGCCGCAATCAGGGCGACAACCGCCGGCCTAACTCCCCTGAAGAACTTCTCCACCCAGACATTGTCCTTGAAACTGCGGAAGAACATTGCTATCAGGGTAATTGCGGCTATCGAAGGCAGGGCTATGCCCAGGGCGCCGACTATGCCGCCCCAGACCCCGCGCAGCTTATAGCCTATATGGCTTGCCATATCCACACTGAATATGCCGGGAGTGGTCTGCGCAACCACCATAATGTCAAGGAATTCCTGTTTGTCAAGCCAGCCGTTCCTGGTTACGAACTCGTGTTCCATCGCCGGAATCATCGCATAGCCTCCGCCCAGGGTGAAGGCACCGATCTTGCAACAGGTCAGGAAAAATTTCCAGAGCATCTGTATATGGTTTTTTATTCCGCATATGCGGAAGCTTTGCACAAAGTTACGAAGAGATGACATATATTTGTACAACTGAACAAGCTAAAACGATATGAAGAGACGCACTTTGACCGTGACGGTGCTTGCAGTGGTCGCCGTCATAGCCGCAGCGCTGGTGCTGACAGGCAATTATATGGTAAGTTTCGCCCTCATCCCTGAAGAGCACGGCAGGGATACCGGACTGGAAAGGCAGAGGGCTGATGAAAGATATCCGGGCATCATCGCCTGGTATGACTCGCTCCGCGCTGACGGAGTGCTCAGGGACACGGTCATCACGGGGAACGGGGATTACCGCCTGCACGGCGTGTATGTGCCCGCGCAGGGGCAGGCCAACGGAAGCGCGATAGTGATACACGGCTACACAGACAGCCATTTCGGCTTCCTGAACCTGGCCAGGATGTACAGGGAAGACCTGGGCTTCAATGTATTGATGCCTGAACTCTATTTCCACGGACAGTCCGAAGGCGACCACGCCAGGATGGGCTGGTTTGACAGGCTGGACATAAAGTTGTGGGCGAATCTGGCGGCTGATATGTGGAAAGGCTGCCCTATGGTCATTCACGGGGTGTCCATGGGAGCTGCGACCACGATGATGGTCAGCGGCGAGGAGGACCTCAACCCGGCGGTAAAGGCTTTCGTGGAGGACTGCGGCTATTCTTCGGTCTGGAACCAGTTCAAGTATGAGCTCAAGGAGATGTTCCACCTGCCTGCGTTCCCTGTGATGCACGTGGCGGACCTGATGTGCAGGCTGAGGTACGGCTGGGATTTCAGGGAAGCGTCATCGCTCGACCAGCTGTCCAAATGCGCCAAGCCAATGCTGTTCATACACGGGGACAGCGACGATTATGTCCCTACCGGGGATATCTATCTGAACTACGAAGCCAAGACCTCGGGAGTGAAGGAGATGTGGCTTGCGCCTGACACCGACCATGCGACTGCGTATATGAACCACCCTGAGGAATACACCGCAAGAGTGCGCAACTTCCTCAATGCCAACGGATTCTCTATTGCCAATACGGATAGTCCTCAACAGTAGGCGGCGGTGGGGTCTCGTCGTCAGGGCTTGAGGCGCTGACGGTTGAGACGTTCATCGGCCGGCTTCTGCGGGCATTGCCGGCTCCGGAATCCACCTTGGTGAAATCGAATGCGATGCGGCCTTCGGAATCAAGCCTGAGGGCCGCGTCAAAGTTTTTGCCGGCCTTGGAGCGGAATCCTTTCAGCACCTGGGTGCTTCCGTTGGTCATGAGGCGGGTCAGCATATTCTCGGTGAGGAGTTTGCCGGCGACAGTTCTCCAGATGGAGTGGCCGCAGGCCTTGCACTTGACGTTGGTGTCCCAGATCTTCATCGGGCCGCCGCATCGGGGGCACTTGAGGGCGTCGGGCTCCGCCTCGGAAAGTACGGCAGCACGAAGGGAAAGGTCGTCAGTTGCGAGAATTTCGGAGGTCAGGGCGACGACATAGCGGCGTATGGAGGCGTCGAAGTCGGTTGCAGACACCTTGCCGTCAACTATCTTCGAGAGCGAAGTCTCCCAGCGCCCGGTCATCTCGACATTGGCTATATATTTATCTTTCACCGTATTGTATATTGCGAGCCCTATGTCTGTAGGTATCAGGGTCTTGCCCTGGCGGACGACGTATCCGCGCCTGATGATGGTCTCGATTTCCCCAGCCCTGGTCGCCGGAGTGCCGATGCCCACATCCTTGAGGGCGCTCTTGAGGTCTTCGTCCTCGACTTCCTTTCCTGCGTGTTCCATTGCCTGGAGCAGGGTGGCTTCAGTGTGCAGGGGCTTGGGTGTGGTCTTGCCTTCCACACAGGTAGCCTCGCTTATCGCTATCCTGTCGCCCTTGGCGAATGACGGCAGAGCCTGCTCGTCTTCATCGTTTTTGGATGAAGTATCGCCCTGTATGGCCTTCCAACCGGGTTTCACGGTCACTATGCCCCTGGCGCCGAGCTGTACTCCAGCGGCATCGAATTCTATAGCCGTCACCAGCTGCTCACACTTGGGGGACACTGCCTCCAACAGCCTGGCTATCACAAGGTCATATACCTTGCGCTCGTCTTCCGAAAGCTGCGTAGGAATCACTTCGGTCGGGAGCAGGGCGTGGTGGTCAGTCACCTTGGTCTCGTCCACACTGTGGCGGTCGAGCTGAGCCCCGGCCAGGGCGGAGGCCTTGTCGCCATATACAGGATGTGAGGACTGCTGGGCTATGAGGGACGGAAGTGTGGCGAACACGTCTTCGGGGACGAAGTTGGAACCAGTCCTCGGGTAGGTCAGGAATTTGCGCTCGTAGAGCCTCTGGGCTATATCCAGCGTGTCCTGTGCGGACATCGAATAGCGTTTGTTGGCTTCCTTCTGGAGAGAGGTGAGGTCGTGCAGATAGGGCTGAGATATGTTCTTCGCCTTCTTTTCGACCTTGGTTACGCTCATCTCCCCGGACGAGAGCACAGCTGAAAGGGCTTTCTCCGCCTCTTCCCTGCCAAGGAAACGCTCCTTCGTGAGCGCCTTGAAGGCTATTCCGTCCCTGTTTCCGACCGCGCGTATGTTCCAGAACGGCTTAGGCACGAAATCGCGGTTCTCAAGGTAGCGCCTGCATACCATTGCCAGGGTCGGGGTCTGAACCCTTCCTAGCGAACGTACGCCCTTGCCTGCCACTATGGACAGCGCCCTGGTGGCATTGATTCCGACCAGCCAGTCCGCTTCGCTGCGCGCCTTTCCTGCGGCATAGAGAGTGTCGAACTCGCTGGAATCGTGGAGTTTGGCCAGGCCTTCCCTGATGGCATTGTCAGTCAGAGAGGAAATCCAGAGCCGCTTTACCGGCTTGGTGCAGCCGACGTAGGCATATATATAACGCTGTATGAGTTCTCCCTCGCGTCCGGCATCGCCTGCGTTGATGATGTATTCGCAGTTGTCGAAGAGGCGGCGTATCACCTCAAGCTGGTGGACATAGCCCTGGTCATCAGCCTTCTTCCCGTCCTTGCCCATGCTCTGTCCCGGACGGAGTTCAAAGGCTGCGGGCAGTATGGGAAGGTTCTCCCTACGCCAAGGAACATCTGATTCTGAAGTACTTATCTGAACAAGGTGACCGAAGGCCCAGGTCACGCAATAGCCATTCCCGGAGATAAAACCATCTTCCTTCTTCCCCGCTCCGACTATCTTTGCCAGTTCTCTCGCCACTGACGGCTTCTCTGCAATTATGACTATCATAAGTTTTGTTTCTTGAATATGGCAACTTGTCCCGCTGCCCCCTTTCAGTCTCCGCAAAGAGCAGGGACCGGAGTGCAAATATAAACGAAAAAAGGGTCGGCTGGAAATAAATCCAGAACCGACCCGGAATTTTGTCCGTTGGGCTGATGCTACATCAGAGCATATCTGAGCACGAAGAGCACTGCGAGTATCTTCATCGTCAGGCTGACCTCCTTCCACTTTCCTGTGACGCAGTTCAGGATCACGTAGGTGATGACTCCGAGCATGATGCCGTGGGCGATGCTGTATGAGAGAGGCATCATCACGGCGGTGATGAATGCAGGAATGGCCTCACGGTAGTTGTCCCAGTCGATGTCCCTAACAGGAGACATCATCATCACTCCGACCACCACGAGCACGGCGCCGGTAGCCGCGGACGGGATGGCCAGGAAGAGAGGCGAGAAGAGGAGGGCCACTGCGAAACAGAGGGCGATGACGAAGGATGTGAGTCCTGTGCGTCCGCCTTCGGCCACTCCTGAGGCGCTCTCGATATAGGTGGTAGTGGTGGATGCGCCTATGCACGCTCCGGCAGTGGTTGCCACGGCGTCAGCCATAAGCATCCTGTCGATGCCTTCGATCTTGCCGTCCTTGTCGACCATACCCGATTTCACGGACACTCCCACAAGGGTTCCGATGGTGTCGAACATATCGATGAAGAGGAAGGTAAGCACGACCACAAGCATATCCAGCGAGAATATGCTGCTCCACTCGAACTTGACGAAGAGAGGTGCGACGGAGTCAGGAAGAGCGACCACGGCCGAGAGCTGGGTGATGCCGAGCGGAATGCCCACGAGGGTGGTGACAAGCATACCGATGAGTATGCCGCCCCTGACCTTGAGCGCCACCAGGACGGCAGTCACCAGGAGACCGGCGATGAAGAGGAGCGAATTTGCCGACTTCAGGGAGCCGAGAGTCACGAGGGTGGCGTCGTCGTTGGCTATGATGCCCGCGTTCTGCAGGCCGATGAATGCGATGTAGAGGCCTATGCCGGCACCGATGGCCTTCTTCAGGGAGGCAGGGATGGAGTTGACTATCAGCTCACGCACCTTGGTCAGGGAAAGTATGATGAAGATCACACCTTCGATGAATATGGCGGTGAGGGCGAACTGCCAGCTGTAGCCCATACCCAGACAAACCGTGAACACGAAGAAGGCGTTGAGTCCCATACCCGGCGCGAGACCGAAAGGCTTCTTGGCATAGAGGGACATCACGAGCGTACCGATGATGGCCGCGAGCGCAGTGGCTGTGAATACGGCACCGTTCGGCATATCCGCGATGTTGCTGAATATGCTTGGATTGACGGCAAGTATGTATGCCATCGTCAGGAAGGTGGTGATTCCGGCGAGAACCTCGGTCCTCACGGAATTCTTCTGTGGGTCGAAGCCGAAAAGCTTCTGCAGGAATGGAGCCATGGCGTCAGTCCGTTAGAATACCCACTTGAGACCGAGGCACGGATTGAACATGAATCCGTCGCGGCCTGCGAAGTTGTATGAGAGCTCAAGCTCGGTTCCTATGTTGAGGTGCTCTCCGTCAAGGCAGTACCAGAGCTGAGGCTCGGTGAGGATGGAGAACTTGCCGTAAGGGCTGTCATTGCCCCAGATGTCGAGGAATCCGCTGAAACGCACACCCTTGAGACCGAAGAGGTCCTGCATGCCCCATACTCCGGAGAACTTGACAGGGACCTTTGCGCTGCCCACTCCTATGTGCTGGTCGTACATGAGGGCGAGGGAGAAGGTGTTGCTGAAGTCGGCATTGTGGAAGGCATACTTCGCGCCGAGGCAGAGTATGGATGCTCCCCAGGAACTTCCGTCGTACTCGATGTGCGCGCTGAGGGCACCGAGTTTGGTGTCCTGCCAGAAGTTGATGGCTCTCTCTATCTCGAAGTAGCTGCCGTTGATGGCGCTGTAGAGGCCGGCTTCGCGGTTGTCCTTATTTGAGAAGTAATGGTCGACGAAGATGAAGGTATCTCCGTACTGGTCAGCCTTGAAGAGCTCGAAGGTCGTGCTCACATACTGACGGTCGGAACCGAAGTCATAGTAAAGCTGGAAATCAGCCTGCGCCTTCGCCACGAACGGAAGGCAAGTCATGGCCAAGGCTGAGGCCAATACAATTTTCTTTAACATAAGCTGGTGATTGATAAATAAATGTTTTTTTCTTTCCGCAAGCGTCACAATTCTCAGAAAACCGTTTTGCTGCAACTTGCGAAACTTGAGTGATATTTGACCGATACTGTCTTTGACGCAGATTTCAGATGGTGCAGGTCATCCCAGGTCCAGCAGGGCGCGCAGGTCCGTACCTTCAGGGAACACGTCCCTGCCGTGCAGTCCTTCGCAATGGAGTTCTATCAGGAAGTTCACCATCACCTTGCGGGGATGGAAACTGTCCACGAGCTGCTTGGCGGCGAGCATCGTTCCACCGGTGGCGAGTATGTCGTCGTGCAGGAGCACCACGTCGTCCGGGGTGATGGCGTCGGAATGAATCTCGATGGTGTCAGTGCCGTATTCCTTCTCGTAAGTCGCGCTGACCACGTCTGCAGGGAGCTTTCCGGGCTTGCGGGCCATCACAAGGCCGGCGCCGAGCCGGACCGCCAGCGCTGCCCCGAGCACGAAACCTCTGGATTCGATGCCGACAACCTTGGTCACGCCTTCGTCCTTGTACATCCGATACAGCCTCTCGACCGCTTCAGAGAGGCATTCAGGGTCCGCGAAAAGGGTGGACACGTCATAGAACATTATCCCCTTGGTGGGAAAATCCGGGACTATCCTGAGGATGTCCTTCAATCTGTCATTCATCTTTCTTTGATTCGAATTTGTAGTCATTGCCAGGCAATATGGCATTAAGTATTATTCCGGCTATTGCAGCTACTGCAAGGCCTGAAAGGGACACGGCTCCGAAGCTGATGGAGTCTCCCGCACCATACTTGACGCCGATTGCGACCACCAGTATGAGGGAGGCCACTATGACGTTGCGGGACTTGGAGAAATCCACGCTGCTCTCCACCATATTCCTGATTCCGACAGCCGAGATCATACCGTAGAGTATGAGGGACACGCCGCCGACGGTGGCTGCAGGCATTGCGCTGATGAGAGCTGAGAATTTCGGTGAGAATGAGAAGAGTATGGCGAATATGGCAGCCAGCCTGATGACCTTCGGGTCATATACCTTGGTGAGGTTGAGCACTCCCGTATTCTCACCGTAGGTGGTGTTGGCAGGTGCGCCGAAGAGGGATGCGAGCGAAGTCGCGAGTCCGTCTCCTATGAGGGTCCTGTGGAGGCCCGGGTCGGAGAGGAAGTTCTTGCCGACGGTGGATGAGATTGCGCACATGTCTCCGATGTGCTCCACCATGGTCGCAAGGGCGATAGGCACTATGGCCATTATGGACGAGAGCAGGAGGGATTTGTCCGCGTTGCCGAAAAGGCTGAACATCGTGTCCTCATATCTGAAAGGAAGGCCTATCCAGGCGGCTTCCTTCACGGCCGTGAAATCGACGTTGCCCGTCAGCGCCGCTGCGATATATGACACGAATATGCCGAGGAGTATCGGAATGATGCGTATCATACCCTTGCCCCAGATGTTGCATATGACTATCACGGCTATGGCGACGAGGGCTATCCACCACTTCTGCGAGCAGGAGCTGATGGCCGAGCCGGAGAGCGTAAGGCCTATGGCGATGATTATCGGCCCCGTGACTATAGGCGGGAAGTATCGCATCACCCTTCCGGTTCCGAACATGGCGAAGAGTCCCGACATCACGAAATACAGGAGACCGGCGCAGAACACGCCCGCGCAGGCATATGGCAGGGCCTGGGCTGCGCTCAGACCGGAAGCCGCCCCCATCTGGACTACGGCAGCATATCCCCCGATGAAGGCGAAGGACGAGCCGAGGAAGGCAGGGACCTTGAATTTTGTGATGAGATGGAAGAGGAGAGTGCCGATTCCGGCAAAGAGCAGGGTCGCCGATACTGACAGACCCGTGATAGCAGGGACCAGGACGGTAGAACCGAACATCGCGAACATGTGCTGCAGTCCGAGGATTCCCATTTTTCTGCCTCCGAGAGTTCGGGCATCATAGACGGCCTTAAGGCCGTCGTCGGTAGAGAGAGCCATATTTCAGTCTGGATTTTTATAACGTCTGAAGACAAAAATATGCATTTACTCTCTAAAGTACAACTCAGATGACGTTAATTTGCCTGTTGCGGACTGTTCAACGGCCTTTCCTGCCGAATTCAGACCTGAGGCCTACCGATATGGAGAAGTTCAGCGGACGGTCACGGTAGATGTTGTCCAGCTCACCCCCGTCGGGAATATGCCAGGTCAGACCGGGCTCGAAGAAGAGGCTGCCCCCTTTCCAGAGACCGATTCCGGCACCGACGGATGCATCGAGGGAGAAGACCACAGGTTCGTCCATCACACGCAGGCGCTCGCCCCGGGTGTCTTCGCCGTAAATGCTGTAGACGGTCCTGGCGCTTCCGCTGACGCATTTCTCCGCCATGGCGCCCGCACCGGTGTAGAGTTTGAGCCAGCGAGAGTCATACATATGGAAATTCAGGCCCAGGGGTATGCCGAGGTAATCCAGCTTCTGGACCGTATGGTAGGAATTGCCGCCGCCGGAGGTCAGGTCAGACACCAGCCTCGTATAGGCCAGTCCGCTGACTATGCCCAGTTTCTCCCCTATCATGAACTCCGCCTCAAGTGAGATGCGTACTGGCTGTCTGTGCGTGCATTCGGTGCTTACCTCATCGCCTATGTTGGACGCGACGAGAGATGAGTATCTCTTGTATGCCGGGTCCTCGTAACTGAGATTCCGGAGACTGTTCGCTATGTCCGAGCCCGGCAGGGCTCCGTAATTCCGTGAGGCGCTGCCGGATTTCTGGGCTCCCGATGCCATAGCCATCAGGCCCACGGTACGTCCTGAACGCTTCGGGGCCCCGTCCCCTTCAATCCTGAGATACTCCTCGAAGTCCATCTTCCCCTCTTCGTCAAGGTCACACTCCCTGTCTTCCCCCATATCCGCGACAACAGGCTTTTCTTCCGTATATGCCGACGCGTCATCTTTCCCGGAGGCTTCGGCTTCAGGCTGTGCGTCTACAGACGGGAGGATCTGCGTATCGGCGGTTCTGACTAGGGTGTTGATTCCTGATTGTTCCGCCCGAGATGCAGTTTGAGCGTCCAGAGCGGGTTGAGAGTCGGAAAGAAGACCGGAGCCGGGCTCGTTCGGGACCGGGGTAGCATCTGATGAAGAAGCGGAACCGTTGTTCACGGATGTCCCGGAAGCACCTTCCACGCTGTTATGTGTAAGCAAATCGCCTGAAGGAATCACTCCGAAAGCGTCATCGGACGGAGAGACTGCAGGCCTGACTATGAGGAAGAGTGCCGCTGCGGCTGCCGCAGCGACGGACAGAGGCACAAGGATGCGGCGGACAAGCGGAATGCGCCCTGCATTGACACGGCTCCCGACAGCCTCCCAGAGGCCTTCGGGTTCCGCCACCTGAAAGTCTTCGAGACTGTCTCTCAATTCATCTTTCCAATCTTTGCGCATTTCTGTAATCTCTTATCATTGAAGCCAGAAGATTCCTGGCCCTGTAAAACTGCGAAGTCGAACTGTTTTCCCTGATGCCCAGCATACGGGCTATCTCCGCGTGGCTTTTCTGCTCGAAAACGTGCAGGTTGAATATGGTCCTGTAGCCGTCAGGGAGTTTCCTGATCATTTCCTGGAGCACGTCAGGAGGTATGTCTTCCGGTTCGGGCTCGAGGTCGGGCAGACTGTCCGGAATGGAGTCTTCACCGAAGACCAGAGGGTCTTTCTTCCGGCTGCGGAGGTACATCAGGGACTCGTTCACCACTATACGCCTCATCCATGGCCTGAGGGCTTTTTCATCGCCCCTGAAGGTGCCGAGGGAGGAGAAAATCTTGATGAAGGCTTCCTGGAGCACGTCCTTGGCCTCGTCTTCGGAAGGAACGTAACGGAGACAGACGGCGGTGAGATACCGCACATGAGCGTCGTACAACGACTTCATTGCTGCGGCATCTCCACCTGCGGCCCTGCTGACGGGGCCGTCTCCGCCACGTCCGAAGATCTTCACGTCAAGATTTCCGTTCTGTCCGTTCCGCAATGGCGGAAGCGGGTTTACTTCAGGTCAAGCGATGTGTCCACATCTGAAGATAGTGCCCTGTTCTGGGTCTTCACCCCACCGGTGCAATAGTCGAAGGAGTAGCTCTTCTCACTGTTTGAAAAGCCCTTGTACTTCACGACCAGCTTGACGGTTTCTCCCTCAGTGTCAGGAAGGTCCGTAATGTCGAAGGCCACCAGGCCAGTCCTCCGGGTGCACATCTGATAATCACCCTTGGCATCATGTCTAAGTTCGAGGACGTACGGATTCTCCGGATCCACGCCCATCACGAGGTTAATGTAGTGCGGAATGCGCAGGTCGCTGAACATTGCGGCGAACTGCAGGGTGAGATAGCCGTCCTCGACCACGGTAACCCAGTTGTCGAGTATCTCGACAGGGTCATTTCCGTAAAGTGCTTCATCTTCAGCGATGCCTGAAGTCATCACGGCCTTCTTGGTGAGTATGGAGTCATACCAATGAACCTTCACCAGCTTGTCATAAGGGGTGGCGTCACCCTCGAGCTCGGTACAATTGGCAAGCGCGCGCGGCTGGCCCTTGTATGGGGACTTCTTCACGTTCTCCGGAAGAAGCGTGGTCTTGTCGTCGAGCTGGAAATAGCAGCGTCCGTCTTCAGCAGTCTTGACCGTCACCAGCATATTCGGATAATAGATCCAGTTGTTATTGTCCGAATTCTCCACCTTGCAGGAAGTGAACATTGAGGTGAACAGTGCCGCCGTAGCGAACAATACAAGAAGTTTCTTCATTTTCATCAGTGTTTATATGTTTTCGTATGTCGTCTGTCCGACGTTTCCATATAATAGATGCAAAGAAAGCCGCAATACTGCACGCGAAATGAAAAAAACATAAAAAAATTGCTGCAGCCTAAGCTACAGCAATCAGTATCAGTACCTGGGCGACCAGGACCCTCATGAACATCGAGAGAGGATAGACGGTCGCGTAGTTGACGGAGGTGTAGTCCGTGCCGTAGGCATTCTGGGCGAATGCAAGGACGGGAGGGTTGGTCGTCGCGCCTGTGATGAGGCCGCATATCTGGTAGAAGTCCAACTTGAAGACCAGCCTCCCCACAAGACCCGTGACCAGCACGGGGATGAAGGTTATCAGGGCGCCGTAGAGTATCCAGGACCAGCCGCCGTTCATCAGGGAGGAGACGAAATTCTCTCCGGCTCCCAGGCCCACCGCCGCAAGGAAGAAGGATATGCCGATTTCCCTGAGCATCATGTTGGCGCTGACGGAGGTGTAGGTGGATATCTTGAGTCTCGGGCCGAAGTATCCCAGGAGTATCGCCACTATCAGCGGTCCGCCCGCAAGACCGAGCTTTATCGGCTGCGGAACACCGGGTATCCTGATCGGAAGCGAGCCGAGGAATACTCCGAGGGCTATACCCGCGAATATCAGCATCAGGTTCGGATGGTTGAGTTTCGCAGGCTTGTTGCCCACGACTGACGCCACCGAGTTGATGGCCTCTTCTGTTCCGACCACCTGCAGACGGTCGCCCATCTGGAGTATGAGGTCAGCCCTGGCGACAAGTTCGATGCCCGCCCTTATGACCCTGGTCACGGACACCCCATACAAAGCCCTCAAATTCAAATCCCTGAGCCTCTTTCCGGTGATATTGCCCTTGGTGATCACTATCTTCCTGCTGACCATGCTCTCGTCCTTCTTGACCCAGTCGTCGACGTGCATCGGGATTTCCTTTCCGAAAGTGATGACTATCCTCTCCACGTTCTTCTGGGATGAAACCACGAGGACCTTGTCTCCCTCCTGAAGCACCGTGTCGGCCGAAGGTATGCTGACGTGTCCGTCGCGCATAATCCTCGAAACCACCATCACATTGCTCATATCCGCAAGAACGTCAGAGAGTTTCATGCCGAAGAGCGCCGGGTTCTCCACCTCGCAGTGGATACGCCTTGCGCTGTCTTCGGAGCTGTCGTCCTGGGCTTCGATCTTCCGGATCTCAGCAGCCGTATCTATCCTGAACACAGCCTTAAGCAGTATCAGCACAAGTATGACCCCGAGCACGCCGAGGGGATAAGCCACCGCATATGCCGACGCCAGACGTGAAGACGCGTTGCTTACAAGTGACGCAGGCATTCCTGCCATGGAATCCGAGAGGGTCTGCTGGGCAGCACCGAGACCCGGAGTGTTGGTGACGGCTCCGGACATCACTCCGACCATGGTCTCGAGGCTTTCGCCTGTGACAATGTGTATGATGAATGCACAGGCAGCGGCAAGCAGGACCATCCCGACTGCAAGGCCGTTCATCAGGAGTCCGCCTTTCTTGAAGGAATGGAAGAAACCCGGTCCGACCTGGAGTCCGATGGAGAATACGAATAGTATGAGGCCGAAGTCCTTCATGAAGTGCTGCACCGGGGCGTCAGGCCTGAAGCCGAAATGGCTCAGGACTATGCCCACGAACAGTATCCAGGTCGCACCGAGGGATATGCCCTTGAAGGACAGCTTCCCCAGCCAGAGGCCTATGGTGATGACCACGGCGAAGAGCAGGATGGAATATGCCGTTCCGCTTACCATACGAAGTTGAATGTTACGTCAGTAGGTATGCGCTCGACCCTCATGTTCATGAAGTCGCCCTCAAGGTCGGTATCCACGTGGGCATATTCAGAGATGAAGTCTGCGGCTGCCTTTGCGTCGCCTTCGGCCTGAATGGTGAGGAGTCTGCAGGAGAGTTCAGCGACGGCCTCCCGGGCCTTTGCTTGGTCGATGTAGTATTTTCCGTCGTCGTGTCTGGTGAAGGCGCCGGCTTTCTTGAGGTACTGGTAGCAGATGAGGTTGCCCTGGCCTACGGCTTCGCTGGCGCCGAACCTTGCGCTTCTGACGAGGCTTACGAGGAAGGTGGCGAAGGCGTCGTCGGCGGTGACGAGGTCGCCGTTGGTCTCATACTGGGATATCTGCATGGATGCCAGGTAGTTGCCGAGGATGTCAGCCTTTGCCTCCTCGATTGCGAGTGCGGAGTTTCCGAGGGCATCCCATACGTCGCGGCCGTCAAGGGTGGTCTTCACTCCGAGGCCGTGGGCGAGCTCCCTGAACGCCACGTTCCAGAAGAACGCGTTCCTGTCGAGATGCTTCGAACTTTCACCGCCGAGGATGAGGGCCGCAAGAGGGTTGAGTATCATATCGAACTTTGCGTCGACAACATTCGTGAATATGATGGAGCGGGTTCCTTCCATCTCCTGGGTCCTGGTGTCGAAAGGAAGGCTGATGGCTATGTCCTTGACACCGGCATTCGCCGCACCCGCATAGTAGAGGGCGTCGCAGGCCTCGATATAGGATGCAGGTCCCGGAACGAAGGTCTTGAGAGAATCAGGGCAAGGCAGGGCCGCCTGAAGCTGGGGCATCATGGCAGTGAACTTCGCGAGTTCCTCCGACTTTGCCACATTCTTGAGAAGGACATATGCGGAATATGACCTCTTGATGCCGAAGAGATGGTCATCCACGTTCTCATATGCGCCGAGGACGAGGTCCATCTTGCTGTCGTCCACTTCTATCCACTTGATGTCGCTGTCAGTGTAGTCGTCGGTGCTGATGGCTTCTATCTTGGAAAGAAGGTACTCCCTGACGCTTGGAACTATGGTGAGGTCGGCCGCTGCACGGAGATAGTTGCACATGCGGGAGATGTTGTCGGCGTAAGCCTCGTGATACCATTCGGTCTTGAGAGAGCCGTCCCCAGCCCTTCTGACAAGGGTGTAAGGGCTGTTCTTCAGAGGGTTGTCCCAGCTGAGGAATTCCTCTTCAGTCATATCCTCAGGATAGAAGCAGAGTCCTGCAGGCCTGTCGCCCAGTCCCTCGACGAAGGACTTGCCATCGAGCCTTGACCAGGGACCGTAGTTGATGAGGGCGTACTGCCTTAACTGGGTGTCAACCAGCGAATCGATGACTGACTTGTCGCCGAAGACCTGCTTCCAGTAGATCTTGTCAGCCTCCATCGCTGCGAAACGGTAGAGATTGAGCACTTCCTTTCCGTTTTCGGAAATGCCCTCGAGATAAGGGGTATTCTCCTTTCCGATCTCAACCTCGGCATAAGTGTCATGCCAAAATGCGGCTTTTGACCCGTTTCCTGCACAGGATGCGAGTGCGAGCGCCGCTACTGCCAGAATGAATGAACGTAACATAAACATTACCTAATTACTAACCATTGCAAAGGTATGGAGGAAAGAAGAGTCAATTATTTATATTTTATACTATTTTTAGATAACATTTATCGGACATATCAATAAATAGGGCTATTTTTGCATTCGATGAGCGGGAAATCGTTTTACCGCCTCCGGTAATTGATGAAAAGTAACGTAACATGGAAATAAGACAGGTAAGATACTTCGTGATGGTAGCCCAGACAGGCAGTTTCTCGCAGGCGGCCAAGGAACTTTTCATCTCCCAGAGCACCCTTTCCCAACAGATACAGCAGCTCGAAAACGAGGTCGGCGTAAAACTGCTCGAACGCAACACCCGCAAGGTGACGCTGAGCGAGTACGGGCAGGAATTCCTGCCATATGCGAAGAACCTCATCTACGATGCGGAGGCCTGCCTCGGAAGCATCATGGATGTCAGGAATATGGCGACGGGCAAGCTGGTGATAGGCGTAACCTATACCTTCAGCTCAGTGATGGTGGATGTACTGAAAGAGTTCATAAGGGACTATCCCGGCATACGCCTGAGCATACGCACTGCCCTGATGGAGGAACTGATGGATATGCTGGAGCGGAATGAAATCGACCTGGCGCTCTCCTATGACCCCGGCCACAAATATGACAACATAGAATCCACCGAGCTGTTCAGAAGCAGCATATGCGTGATTGCCAGGGACACGCATCCCCTGGCGCAGAAGGTCAGCATATCCCTTGAGGAGCTGTCGCGTCTGAAGTTGGCGCTGCCGGTCAGCGGAATGCAGGCGAGGGACAAGTTTGACAGCGTGCTTGCTGAGAAAGGCATAAAAATGAATATTGCCGTGGAAGTGAATGATATGCAGATACTTCAGAAACTGGTGAGGGATACGGAACTGGTGACGGTGTTCTCGAGGAATGCGATAAAGAACTCCGTGGGGCTGAAAGCGCTTGAAATCGAGAACATCCAGGGAGAGACTGTGGGCTGCTGCCACACGATAAAAGGCCGCTACAAGAGTATAGCGGCCAGGGAATTCATCAGAAGGCTCAGGGAGAGCTACTATTTCAGCAACGCGCTGGAAAAGGCAGCGGACGTCGCGCAAAGGCTGTAGTCCGACGTATGAATTATCGGCGTCGCCGCGTCAGTCGCGCAGGCCATGTGCCTTTCTCCGGAGCTGAGAGTCAATTGTTTGCGGAAGGCGTCTGAGGCTCTGCGGCGAGGCTGTCCGCGCGCTCCTTCTCCATCTTCTTCAGGGCTTCGAATGCCGCGCGGGCCCTTTTCTGCTTGCGGGCTGCCTTGCGTTCGAGGGCTTCCTGCTTGGCAGCCATCGACGCGCCGACCGTGGTGATGAGTATCACCCCGTTGGCCCCTTCAACTCCGTATATGGCTGTGGATCCGGCATCCTTGAGCACGTCAATGGACTCGACGTTCTCGGGGTCGATCGATGCCACGTTGTCGGTAATCAGGCCGTCAACGACGAAGAGAGGCTGGGTCTTGTCCGAATTGGTACCGATGCCCCTGATGTATATCCTAGGCATCACTCCCGGGTCGGCCTGACCCACTATCACCCCCGGCAGCCCTCTGATGAGCTGGAATATGTCAGTGTACTTCTGGGCTGTTGCGCCGGTTGCCTGGACCAGCAGGATGGCTATGGCCATCAGGGCGGTGATGTACTTTTTCATAATGCCTGTCTTTTCTGTTTTTCAAGCCGGAGCCGTTGACCGGAATCCGCCTAGGATATGCTCTTCACCCGCATGAACGCAAGAGCCCTGGTCACCAGACGCGGAAGCTTCTTGCGGGAATCCCTCTTGCTCAGGTCAAGGAAGATGCCATATTTCTTGAGAATCGGAATCTTGAAGGTCTCGACGAGTTCGATCAGGGTTCCGTCCGGATCCTCCACATAGGTGAAACGTCCGTCCGCAGCCTCCATCTTGAAGTCAGTGCCGCTGTCACAGATGAAATCGCCGCCGAGGGAACGAATCCTGTCCCTCATGCCTTCCATATTGCGCACATCGAAGCAGATCTGGATGAAACCAGGATCGCCCCACATCCTGCCCTCAAATATCTTCTTGGGCACACGGTCATATGCCTGCAGCAACTCGATGCTACCAGTGCCATAGAGGCCGGAAAGCGGACCCTGGGCTTCCTGCGAAGGTGCTATGAGCACGCGGCGGAACCTGCCTTCTCCACCCGGAAGCGCCTTCAGGTCCTCGAACACCCCGGTCCGGTCGAACAGCACCTTGTCATATCCGATGAGGCGGGAATAATACTCAATCGAACGGTCCATGTCGGTAACGCCTATGCATACGCCGTGGGTACCGCCTACAGGGTATTTCCTATCATTGACGAAGACGAAATCATCTTCCACCACTTCGAAAATGTTGCCGTACGGGTCCTCCAGATAGAAATGTCCTTTGCCATATGGCGCCTGGAGTACAGGTGTCAGGATCTTCGCCCCTTCAAGTGCGGAAAGACGGGCGTGTGAGGAGGCAAGGTCGTCGGTCTTGAGCTTGCATACGGATATGCCCTTGTCGCCGAGCATAGCCCTTTCTGCCGGAGGGGTGATGTTGTTGTCCTTCGGCTCCCATACCTCGAAACCGCCGCCGCCTTTCATGTTCACGGCCAGCACGGCCCTTCTCGGACGGGGCTTGCCGCCGGTGTAAGGGAGCATTCTCTCGGCCACGCCGTAGTCATCCACTACCTTGACGTCACAGCCAAAGGCCTTTATGTACCAATTGTAGGACTCTACTACGTCGAATACTCCGACTCCTACCTGCTGTATTCCGCAAACTACAGTGTCATTCATATGATTTTCAGTGTATTAGCTATAATTGGCTCGTATCTTAAACTGATGAAACCCTTCTGGCGAGGAAGAAGAAGAGGCTCGGGCAGAGTCGCTTGATGTGCACCATCAGCAGTTCCGCACCCCCTATCAGCTTGCGTCTCTTTCCGCGGGCTATCGCCTTCACCGCCTTGCGGGCGCATTTTTCGGCGCTCACTCCCCTGGCCTGGCCAGGATCCATCTGTCCGTAACCGGAACCGTCGGCCAGTCTGGCGCTGCGGCTGATCGGGGTGTTGATGCGGCCCGGTATAAGGAAAGTAACCCTTACCTGTGGGTTTTCAATTTCTATGGTCTCGAAATAACCGAAGAGGGCGTGCTTTGCCGCGCAGTAGGCCGAACGCAGCGGGAATCCGAAAAGACCTGAAATCGAACTGGTCACGGCTATCCTGAAGTCCTTGGAAGAACGTATCAGACCGGCCAGACAGGTCGTCATATGCACGGGACCGAAAAAGTCCGTCTCCATTATTCCCCTGGTGACGGATGCTTCGGTGGAGAGGGCGTCCGAACGCTGGGATATGCCGGCATTGAGAACCAGCACATCGAGTCCGCAGCCCTTGTCAAGGTAGGTTGCACAGAAACTGTCTATGGAAGCCATATCCGCCATATCCACTTGATACTCTTCTACTTGCGCTCCAATTGAGCGACAGGCCTGCGCCACATTGGAAAGCCTTTCCATATTCCTGGCAAGCAGATGCAGGCGTGCGCCTTCGGATGCGAACTCGACCGCAAGCGCCGCCCCGATGCCCGAGCTGGCACCGGTGATGATAATGTTCCTGTCCTTGAAAACCATCCCCATTTCAACCGACCAATTTACGAAAACCCAGACATATAAACAAAACAAACTGGTGCAATTTGCCGGACAGGCATGTAATTTATTGGAAAAACGTAGGTGGACTATGAATTTCCAAAAAGCTATATTTGCAGTTATGACTGAAATACGAACCACAACGGTAAGAACTCCCCTTGGGGAGATGATGGGTACACTTGAGGGCGGAATCAGGGCCTTCAGGGGCATATGCTATGCCAGGTGCAGGCGTTTCCGCCACAGCGAGCCGGGCAAGGCGTGGGAAGGCGTGCTGGATGCGACGAGGCCGGGCACGATATGTCCGCAAAACAATTGCGAGAGGCTGGTGGTAAGCAGGGGCGAGCCGCCGGTGATGGACGAGGAGAGGCTCTGCCTGAGCGTATATGCTCCCGAAAAGGCGGAGGGGCTTCCGGTTATGGTATGGATCCACGGGGGTTCGTACCTGCACGGCGGCAGCGAAGAGCAGCGCTATGGCTGCGAGAGGCTCATCAGAACAGGAAATGTGGTGGCGGTGAAGATTTCATACAGGCTGGGAGCCTTGGGATATCTCTATCTCGGTCCCGACCGCTGCAACTTCGGGCTCGGTGACCAGATTCTTGCTCTGGAATGGGTCAGGGACAATATCGCTTCATTCGGAGGCGATCCCGAAAATGTCACTCTTTTCGGCCAGTCCGCCGGTGCCCATTCGATTGCGGCGATAATTTCCTGCTGCACGGGCACACCTCCGTTCAGGAGAGCCATACTCCAGAGCCCTCCGCTGGGACTGGTCCAGAACAGGGCTCAGGCGGAAAAATACGGCGACATATTCAGGAAAAGACTGGACAGGGATCCTGAAAAGGCCGGTCTGAAAGACATACTCGCGGTCCAGGAATCAATGAAGAAGATGAATGAAGGACTGCCGTTCTCCCCGGTTCTCGACGAAGGTCTGGACATCCCGCCGAGCCTTCCGCTGTTCGGCATCAGTGTGCTCATCGGTTGCACCTCGCACGAGGCCTCTCCTATGATAGAAAAAGCCACAGGTCTGAACATCAACAACATAGCCGGGCGGCTCCTCTGCAGAATATGGTCACATAAAATCTTCATCCGTCCCAGCAGGGCATATGCCGACCGCCTCGAAAGCGAGGGTCTGCTCGGAGGGCGTTACCACATACGCTGGCATCCGGAGGGCAGCCCTCTTGGCAGCTGCCACAGCATAGACCTGCCTTTCCTGCTCGGGGAATATGACGACTGGAAGGAAGCCCGTATGCTTTGCGGTCTGAGCCGGGAGGAATATGACAGGATTAGCGGAGTGTTCCTGAAGACCTGGACTGATTTTGCCAGGGACGGCAGTTTCAATGGCCTGGACATATGAAACGTCTGATAGACGGAAAAATCCCGCCGTCCGGGGAAACGTATCCTTGCAGACGGCGGGAAGAGCAAAAGGGTCTGAAAACTATTTGAGTCTCTTCATGGTGATTATCCTCACGTCCTGGACAGGACGGTCGAGGGAATCGGTAGGAACGCCTGCTATTGCATCCACAACTTCCTGACCTTCGACAACTTCACCAAATACGGTATATTCGCCGTCAAGGTGAGGGGAACCGCCGACGGTGGTGTAGTATTCACGCTGTTCATCGCTGAGCACGAGCGGATTGTCCTTTCTCCAGCCGTCATTCACCTTTGCAACGAGCGAATCCAGCTCCGAAGGACGGAACACGTGCCCCATGAACAGGCAGAACTGGGAGCCGGAAGACTCTCTCTCAGGATTCACGTCATTGCCCTGACGTGCCGCATTCAGGGCTCCTTTCTTGTGATACTTGCCGGGAACGATCTCTGCCGGAAGGGTGTATCCTGCATCGGATTCACCCAGAGGTGCCCCAGGCTCGGCTGTCTTTGAGTCAGGATCGCCGAACTGATCCATAAATTCGTTTATCACACGATGAAAGAGAATTCCATCGTAGAATTTCTCGTCAACCAGTTTGAGGAAGTTGTCCCTGTGGATGGGAGTCTCGTTGTAGAGTTTCACCGTCACATCACCCATTGAGGTCTGGATGAGTACCTGAGGTTCCTCAGGAGCCGACTTGCAGGCTGATACCATAAGTATGGCTGCCGCAATCAAAAAGAAAGGCCTTTTCATAATGAAGGATTTGTTGAATGTTTATAGTATCATAAAGAATAATATGCCTGTGCAAGGTCCCTGAGATTGTATCTCATCGCCATTATCTGGCCGTAGGCGCCGGCAGAACGTATGGCCAAAAGGTCGCCCCTGGAGGTCTGAGGCAGCTGCACCTCCTTGCCGAAGCAGTCGGAGGATTCGCAGACCGGTCCCACCACGTCATATCTGTCTTCCGGACCGTCGGAGCTGAGGTTCTCGATCTTGTGGTAAGCCTGGTAAAGAGCAGGCCTGATGAGATCGTTCATGCCAGCATCCACTATCGCGAACTTCTTGTGCTGACCTTCCTTGACATAGGACACCTTGGTGATCAAAGTTCCGCACTGTGCCACGAGGGCGCGCCCGAGTTCGAAGTGAAGTTCCTGACCTTCACGCAGTTCGAGATACTTCGCAAAGGTACCGAAATAACTCTCGAAATCAGGAACCGGATTGTCATCGGGGCGTATGTAGTCTATGCCCAGTCCGCCGCCCACATTGATGCTGCGTATGGCTATCTTGCGGGCTTCCAGATCCTTCTGTATGCCGTTTATCCTGTTGCAGAGCTCCCTGAACGGTCCCATCTCAAGAATCTGGGAACCGATGTGGAAGTGCAGGCCCTCCAGATTGACGTTCGGAAGCTGCTCCGCCTTGGCAATTATGCTCTCGAGCTCCCATAGTCCTATTCCGAACTTGTTTTCCTCGAGTCCGGTGGTGATGTAGTGGTGGGTGTGGGCATTCACGTTCGGATTGACCCTGAATGCGACATCCGCCTTTACGCCCATTATGCCAGCCACCTCATCGATGACCTCCAGTTCGGCGGCGGACTCCACGTTGAAGCAGGAGATTCCCGCCTTGAGCGCCGTCACTATCTCCCTGTCGGTCTTGCCTACTCCGGCGAAGACTATGCCCGAAGGGTCAAAACCGCTGCGGAGGGCAGCCTTTATCTCGTTTCCGCTCACGCAGTCCACTCCGAGCCCGGCCCTGCGGACTTCGTCAAGAATTTCACTGTTGGCGTTCGCCTTAACGGCGTAATGAACTTTGTATCCGTATCTTCCGCTGACTGAAGCAGCCTCCGAGAGGGTGCTCCTGAGCAGGTCCATGTCATAATAATAGAAAGGCGTCTCTATTGAGGCGAACCTTTCAAGGGGAAAGTTTGCCATATTCACCTGCCGAATCAGAACAATCCCGCGCTGAGAGCGCGCAAAGCCGTCACCTTGTCCTCGCCCCTGACGAGTATGGAGACGTTGTGGCTGCTGCCGCCGTATGATATCATGCTGACAGGCACGGAAGAAAGGGCCTGGAATATCTTTCCGGCATATCCGTGGCTATATGGTTCGAGGTCGCCGACTATGGAGATGATGGTCATGCCCCTGTCAACTTCCACCATGCCGTATTTCTTGAGGTCATCGACTATGGCGTCGAGATGACGAGTGTTGTCCACCGTGACTGACACGCCCACCTCCGAGGTGGAAATCATGTCGATGGAAGTCTTGTAGGTCTCGAAAATCTCGAAGACCTTGCGCAGGAAACCATATGCCAGAAGCATACGGCTGGAGTGTATGCGTATGGCGGTGATGTTGTCCTTTGCCGCGACTGCTGCGATGCGGTTCCTGTACTGAACTGAGGAAATCATCGTTCCGCGGGCCTCAGGCTCCATGGTGTTGAGCAGGCGCACAGGGATGTTGTTGCTCTTGGCCGGAAGCACGCAGGTAGGATGGAGTATCTTCGCTCCGAAATATGCCAGCTCGGCGGCCTCGTCGAAAGAAAGGTCGGATACCGGAGATGTACCCTCCACGAAGCGCGGGTCATTGTTGTGCATTCCGTCTATGTCGGTCCAGATCTGGATTTCCTCGGCTCCTATGGCCGCGCCGACAAGGGAGGCGGTGTAGTCGCTTCCGCCACGCTGGAGATTGTCCACGTCACCGAAGGCGTTGCGGCAGATGAAGCCCTGGGTGATGTAGATCTGATGTCCCTGATTGGCTTCAAGTATCCTGCCGATATTCTCCTTGATGAACACCTGGTCAGGCTCGCCGTTCTCGTCTGTCTTCATGAAATCCAGTGCCGGAAGAAGCACTGAATCAATGCCCTGCTCCTTTAGGTAGAGGTTGAACATACCCGTGGAGATGAGTTCTCCCTGGGAAAGCACCACCTTCTCCTCATAAGCGGTGAAGACGTCGTTGGTGAAGGAGCGGATATAGTCGAAATGCTCCCTGATGAGGTCCATGCCGGCGGTCTTGAATTCCTCGCCGGAATAGAGGTCTTCAACCTCCCTTACATACTTGTCATAGAGCTTGCCTATGACTTCCCTCGCCCCGTCCCTGTTCTTGCGGCTGAGATAGTCGGAGATTTCCACCAGGCTGTTTGTCGTTCCGGACATTGCCGAGAGCACGACGAGGTTGGGCTGCCCGTCGAGCACAATCTTCGCGACATTCTTCATTCTCTGGGCACTCCCGACTGAGGTGCCACCGAATTTCATTACTTTCATGTCTTGTATCTGTTCGTTAAATTGTGAATATATCAATTATTCCATTCGCCAAAAGTAAGAAAAAACTTGGATAAAATAATGTTCCTCAGATTATTTCCTCAAGGCCCGCATTTTTTCCGCTATCCCGTTTTCCCTTCCCGGCAAGGCCCGCCTCTCAATGGCCCCGGACGCAGCTGAAGGACTTGATCGCCTCCACCGCCTCATCAGCATTGTCGACTATATGCAGGATGAGGTTGCGGTACAGCCCTTTCTCCATCAGGGATTCCAGAAGGTTGTAGACCGGCAGTTTCCCAGTCCAGAACTCCTTGCCCATGAACACCATAGGCGAAGCGAAACCGAAACTCTCGTAATGGTTCTGCGTGGCATCCTGGAATATCTCCTGTATGGTTCCGGCACTGCCCGGAGTGTATATGATGCCTCCCTTGGCTATGGTGAGGATGCTGTCCTCGCGTATGCTGTTGTCGAAGTATTTGGCGATATGGGTGGCGAAAGGAGTCGCAGGCTCGTGGCCGTAAAGCCAGGTAGGTATGCCCAGACTGCGGTACTTCCCTACCGGGAACAGATCCATCACCCTGAACGCGCTGTCCAGCCAGAGTTCATCCTTGAAAGACGGAGCGCCGGAAAGGATTTCCAGGGCCTTGTCCACCTCCTCACCGCTCCTCCCGGCCATCCAGGCTCCCAGATGGGTCGCCTCCATTGCCCCAGGTCCGCCTCCGGACACCATCAGATACCCCTCCTCGGTCAGCATCTTGCTGACGCGCACCACAGCGGAATATGCCGGATCGGTCCTGAGCATGCCGTGGCCGCCCATCACGCCTATGACGGACAGTTCGCCATATTCAGAGAGAAACTCGTGGAGCAGGTTGCTGATGGCGTAGTCGTGGAGAACGCGACCGAAGGAGTCCTTGAGGTCCGTGTCCGGAGTGACCTGCTTGCCCTTGTTCAGGTAGTGGGCATATACGCGACTGTCGTAGCAGCGGGCGTAGCTCGAAGGGTCGCCCGTGCGGTAGGCGTCGTAGAGGTCGGCGCTGGAATAGAGGTGCGAAGGCACGCGGTAGGGTACTCTCAGGCGCGGGAGAATGATGTTGTTCTCCTCGACGTGTTCCTTGAGCCTGTCGGACATATGGCAGCCTACGAATATGCAGTCGTGGAAACTTCTCGAAAGCGGAAGTTCGCCCACGGCAGAAAAATCCAGGTTGCGGAATATGCAGTTGCTGATGACCGTATGCATCAGCATCTCTTCCAGTTCGGTGATGTCTGTGACGTGAATATGCTTCATAGGGCCGCAAAGTAAGCATTTTTCCGCTTAATCCGAAGCCTTTCGGCATATGAAAGGCGTTTTTGTTGGCGTCAATTCAGAAAAAAACGATAAATTTGGCGACTTTTTCATAAAACGCTTGACAGATGGACAAATTGTCACTCGACCACATATACAGGGCTTCCCACGTTCTGAAGAACGTGATACGCCAGACCAATCTCATCAAGACCTCCATAAACGGCGAGGATATCTACCTCAAGCCTGAGAATCTCCAGGTCACCGGCTCGTTCAAGGTCAGGGGTGCCGGATATATGATTTCCCAGCTTTCCGAAGATGAAAGGAAGAAGGGAGTCATCGCCTGCTCCGCCGGAAACCACGCCCAGGGCGTCGCTCTCGCCGCCAGAACCTACGGCATACCCGCAACCATATGCCTGCCTGCTGGAGCGCCGATATCCAAGGTCGAGGCGACCAGAAGCTACGGCGCGGAGATATGCCTCGTACCCGGGGTATATGACGACGCGTACAGGTATGCCCTCAAGCTGAAGGAGGAGCGCGGTATGGCCTTCGTGCATCCTTTCGACAACCCGCTGGTGATTGCGGGACAGGGCACGATAGGGCTTGAGATACTGGACGAGCTTCCGGAGGTGGACCAGGTGGTGGTCCCCATAGGCGGAGGCGGACTGGCAAGCGGGGTGGCATATGCGATCAAGCAGCTCAGTCCGGGGGTAAAGGTCTTCGGAGTGCAGGCTGAAGGCGCGCCGAGCATGTTCAACAGCGTCCGTGACGGGGAACTGGAGACGCTCCCGAAGGTCCACACGATAGCCGACGGAATCGCCGTGAAGGAGCCGGGCGAACTCACCTACCAGCTTTGCAGCACGATGCTCGACGGCATAGTCACCGTCAGTGAAGATGAGATCTGCACTGCCATACTGCATCTGATGGAGTCCAGGAAGATCATCGCCGAGGGTGCGGGTGCCGTGGCGGTCGCAGCAGTACTCTTCGGAAAAATTGACTGCGGAGGCAAGAAGACGGTCTGTATCGTCAGCGGAGGGAACATCGACGTGAACTTCCTGAACAGGATAGTCAGCCGCGGTCTGGAGATGAGCGGAAGGAAGTGCAGACTGGTGATCGAGATGCCTGACAAGCCCGGCGAGCTCTACACCATATCCAAGGCCATAGCTGAACTGGGGGCAAACATTACGGCGGTAAACCACGAACGTACGGCATCCACGGAGGATGTCACTTCATGCGTGCTCACTGTATCGATGGAGACACGAAACCGACAGCATTGTGAACAAATACAACAGGAACTCGTCAGAATGGGTTATAAATTGACGGATTTCTGAAACTGCAATGAATGCCATATGCCGATATTTGTCTTGCGGTTACTCACGATCCCGAACCTCATGACATTTAATCCAAAACCGATATGACATTCAAATCATTTCTGCCTGCGCTTGCACTGGGACTGGCTTTCTGCGCTTCAGCGGCGGCACAGGATCTCAAGATCAACGACCTGGAGTATTATGAAACCCGGGGAGTGAACCTGCTTGTCTACAGCAACCTGTTTACGGGCGGCTTCAATGACGAAAAGAACTCGGGCATAGAGCTCATCCACCACGGCGTCAGGACGGCGCAGGGCGGAGCTGTACGCCTTTCCAGCACACCGGAACAGTGGGACCTGGTTCCCGAGACTCCGCTCAGGAAGGTGGACAGGACTGCCGGTACCATAGAGGTGGGCCTGCGCTATGACAGCTATGACTTCGACTCCCGCATAGTTGTGAGCGCGAAGGGCAAGGGTGTGGAAATCGCGGTCTATCTGGACAAGCCTGTACCTGCATTCCTCGAGGGCAAGGCCGGCTTCAACCTGGAGTTCCTGCCTTCCCAGTACTGGAGCAAGGCATATACCATGGACGGACGCTTCAACCGTTTCCCGAAATATGCGGCTTCCGCGACCTGCACTCTTCCTGATTCGGAGAAGGTGATGCAGTACAAGGGCTACCGCACTTCCGACGACAGGGGTACGGGGCGTTTCATCAGCCCGCTGCCGCTCGAGACCGGACACGAACTGGTGATGGCGCCGGATGCTCCGGAAAGAATGGTAAAGATCACTTCCGATGAGGAGCTGATGCTCTTTGACGGCCGCATAATCGCGCAGAACGGATGGTTCGTGGTGCGCAGCCTCCTGCCTGCCGGCAAGACCGGCAAGGTACTGAGCTGGTATCTCGAACCTCACTCGGTTCCGGGATGGATTAGGAAGCCGAACATCGGTTTCTCACAGGTGGGATACACTCCTGAGCAGCCGAAGATTGCGGTCATAGAGCTTGACAGGAACGACACCCCTCTCAAGAAGGCTTCCCTGATGAGAATAGGAACGGACGGCAACGTGAGCGAGGCTTTCAGCGGCAGCATCCGCAGCTGGGGCAAGTACTACAAGTACAACTATGTCCAGTTCGACTTCTCATCCGTGACCACTCCGGGCATATACTACATCCAATATGGCGACGAAAGGACAGAGGATTTCATCATCGATGCCAGCGTCTATGACAAGATAACCGACGCCACCACCGACGTGTGGATTCCTATCCATATGAACCATATGTTCGTGAATGAGGCTTACAGGGTATGGCACGGTGAGCCGTTCAAGGAGGGTTATCTCCAGGCTCCGCCTTCGACCGACCATTTCGACCTGCACTGGCAGGGTCCCGAGACCGATACCAAGTACAAGGCTCTGGAGCTGATTCCGGGCCTGAATGTGGGCGGTTATTTCGACGCTGGTGACTTCGACATCGAGACCGGTTCGAACATCAGCGTGGTTCAGAATTTCGTGAGGACCTGGGATCTCTTCAAGCCTCTCAGGGACCAGACTTTCGTGGACGAGGATGCCCGCTATGTGGACCTGCACCGTCCGGACGGCATTCCTGACATACTCCAGTTCATAGAGCACGGCACGCTGAACATAGTCGCCCAGGCAGAGAACATCGGACATATGTCCCAGACTCTCTCCAACTCCGTGCTGGACAACTACCATCATCTCGGAGATGCGGCTTCCATAACCGACGGTCTCCATTATGACCCGTCCCTCAAGCCATACGAGGTTTCCGCCGACGGCCTGTCCAGCGGCACTCCTGACGACATGTGGGCCTTCACTTCCCGCAATGCGAATCTGGACATGAATGCGGCGAATATGCTTGCAGCGGCCAGCCGTACGCTCCGCGGTTACAACGATGACCTTGCCGAGAGGGCCCTGAAGGAGTCCAAGAGGCTGATGGAGGAGGCTACCGAACTGATGGCCAAGGCTCCGGCGGGCGGCAGGAACAACAGGATGATGGCCGGAGGCAATGCCGGCTCGAACCTGCAGCTCTTCGTGTCCACGGGTGAAACTTCATACAAGGACAAGTTCCTCGAGCAGATCTGGCCTTCTCTTGACAGGGGTCTTACCCGTTCGCTCATCACGGCTCTTGACGCGATCCCGTATATGGATGATGCATACCGCAAGAAGCTTGAGCCTTATGTACGTGAGTATGAGAAGTATATCGAGGGTCTGGAGGAGAACAATCCTTACGGTGTGCCTATCGGTCTGGGCAACTGGGCCGGCAGCGGCGAGGTCGTTTCTTTCGGCACGACTGTATGCTATGCCTACAAGTATTTCCCTCAGATCATTGAGAAGAGGCATATCTACAAGGCTGCGAACTATCTTTTCGGCTGCCATATGTACCATAATTATTCTCTGGTGGCGGCAGTGGGTGCAACCCGTCCTAAGAATGTCTTCTACGGCAACAACCGTGCGGACTTCTCTGCCATCCCGGGCAATGTGGCTCCGGGTCTGCTCTTCCGTCATCCTGACCATTTCGAGAATTATGACGACTGGCCGTTCTTCTGGGGTCAGAATGAAGGTACCATCGCGGGCAACACTTCGTATGTGATCTTCGGTTCCATCTTCAAGGACCTGACGAAGTGATCACCGCATAATGTTCCTTCAGATTGCCGGATAATCCGGAAACTGTCGGACACGCGCAGCGCGCTTAATCCCGCCTCCCGCTCGGCTCAAGACACCCCTTCGCAGCCGCGGGAGGCTGGGGTTTATCTGCTGCCGCCCAATCATGGGGTTACAGGTACCATAGACCTGGAGACATAAAAAACAGGTTAAGCCTGAATCAACAGGGAAGTCTGAATTCAAGAGAACCGTCTATGGAGATCAGTCCAAACGCTGTCACCTGCCTTTGGTAAGCAATCTGAGGCCGTTGGAAGTCGTTCGTATGGACTTAGCATCTTCTTCCGTTTTCAACGATTGACTACCCAGCTATTTGACCTTCCACCTGGAACGAAGGGTGGCAACAGAAGACTTCTATTCAGGGAGGGTGTGCCAGGTGTGTGAATAGGTCCTTCCACCTGGAACGAAGGATGGCAATAGAAGACGTCCATTCAGGGAGGGCGTTCCAGGTGTGTGAATAGGTCCTTCCACCTGGAACGAAGGATGGCAATAGAAGACGT
>JAEDLE010000014.1 GCA_016295455.1 Bacteroidales bacterium | reverse complement strand
ACCTCGGAAATCTTATTCAAATCTGAAGCAACTTATTTTCTTCATATTACTTAAAGATTATCATATATTTTCCATATTTCGATTATCTATCATCTATGTTCAGAATTAATTTGAAAACAACCTGCAAACTATTCGCAATCTGCACAGTGACTGTGGGATTGATGGAATCATGTCAGGTTGACAGCCGCTACAACGCTGAAAACCTGAAAGATGCTGATCTTTCGGTAACATTATTCGAAAAAGGCATCGAATTCCCTATAGGAGAACTTGAAGCCATCACAGCCGAAGATCTCGGTCTTAAGACTTTCAATTCGAGGTACAATGAAAGTGCCGCGCTCGACATCGAAGGTACGCTGCTCGATGCCATAGACAAAATAGGCGGACAGACACACAGTTGCGACGCGGTCTATGGACTGTCGGGCCTGGAAAACATCCTTCCTCCTTCAGGCATCCTGAACGAAGACATCCAGGTCAAAGACCTGAAAATCAACCTTGAAGGGAAAATCGAATTGGTAATCCTCGGCAGTGAGGAGATTCCTGAGGAACTCAGCAGGGTTGACCTCATCAGTTTCAGCGGAGGTTCAGTCAGATTCCGCGCAACTTTCACAGGGTTGCCGGTACTCAAGGAAGGAAGTTACACCGTTGATCTGAAAGCCAGTTTGCCGGAGTTCTTCAATCCGTCTGAGATTACCATCAAGGGGCTGCTTGACGAAAACGCTTCCATCAGCTCCGAAACCATAGAGATCAGGAGCATCGGGGGGCTGGAGATCAATGACGAAGAAGGCTTGACGTTCCCGATAGAGCTAAGTGGCACAGCCACAGTCAACGGAATCCTCGACAGCTCGAAGGCATTGCCGGAATCCATGACGGTTACCTATGACACATCCTTCCAGAACCTGAAGGTTGACAGGATAAGTGCGGGTCTAGGCATTGAAATCCGGGAAGAATACACGTTCCAGACCAATCTCCTTGAAGGATTCGAGGGCATAACCGCCGATCTGGACCTGAAGGGAGCGACGCTGCTGGTGGAGATATCCAGCAATGCCGATATTGCAGCGACAGGCGGCCTGGTTATCCTGACTGAAAACCAGAAGAACGGCAATCAGAAATCCTGGGGAATCGAAGACATACATATCCCTTCCAGCTCTGACCCTTCCAACCCGGCCACCATCCGCTACTGCATAACCGCCGACAAAGCCGACTGCCCTGAAGGCTATGAATACCGAAGAGCAGACATCAACTATTTGCTCAGGGATCTCCCGGAAAGCGCAGCGATCTGTTTATTCGGATTAAGTGATTCAGAAAGAACGAGTTCCATCACAATAGGCCAGGACTATGCCATTACGGTCGACTGCACAGTCAATATCCCGATCGAAGCCGGTCCGGAGCTGATGGTCAGCACCAGCAGGGAGCTTGAGATTGGAAGCGAAATAAAGGATGCCCTCAAGATGGGGGCCATCGGTCTCAGAGGCTCTTTCCAGAATGATATTCCGCTTGCAGCTATCATAGACCTGGAATTCATCGACTCCGAAGGAAGCGTGATTGACCTCAACAGCGAAAGCGGACAGGTCGAGATTCCATTCGGAGAAAGCCGGAGCGAGTTGCTCATCAGGCCAAGGAACACGGATCTCATCGACCGGATAGCAAAGTTGAAGCTGAACTTCACACTGACAGACGCCGGTGCAGGACGCCCGGTCAACGACGACGACGCAATCACAGGCAGACTCTCTGCCTTCTTGCCTGACGGTATAACCATCAACATCAAAGAAAAATGAGAAAGAATACATTCATAAAGCTGATACTCGGCGGAACACTTGCATTTTCGGCATATGCCGACCTGTCAGCCCAGACCACCGGCACATGGATGCTGGACAATTATGCATATGGTTACCGTATCAATCCGTCATATATGCCGGAGAGAGGCTATATGGGCATAGCCATCGGTTCGCTAAACCTTTCACTGTCCAGCGACCTCGGACTCGACAACCTTTTGTTCCCTACCTCTGACGGGCTGGTGACAGGCTTCAATAAAAATGTGAGTCCTGAAGAGTTCCTCTCAGGTATGAAAGAACTCAACCAGCTGAATTTCAATCTGAACGAGAACCTGCTAGGAATAGGTTTCCGAGGTAAGAAGGGTGGATTCACCACCATAGAGATGAACCTGCGTGCGGATGTGGGAGCGAACCTGCCGAAAGATCTCTTCGCAATGCTCAAAGAAGGCAGCAACGGGACGTATGACCTGTCCAGAACCAAAGTCAGCGCGTCAGCATATGCCGAAATTGCAGTGGGTTATTCCAGAGCGCTCGGATCCAGGCTGACCGTAGGTGCGCGCGTAAAGGCGCTGGCAGGTCTGAGCAATGCCAGAATGGAGATCCTCAGCGCGAGCGCACGCTCAGACGCCGACGCCATATCCCTGCAGCTTGATGCCCGGATTAAGGCCGCGGCACCTTACCTGAAATATGGCACCAAAGCTTCAGAATACCAGGAGGGCGTCAACGACGTGATTGACATGGAGAGTTTCGAATTTGACAATACTCAGTTGAAGCCGAGCGGTTACGGACTGGCAATGGACCTTGGCGCAACCTTCAAACCGGTCAAAGACCTGGAAGTCGGCATCAGCCTGAACGATATAGGTGCCATACTCTGGCAGTACAATATCCAGGGAAAGACCGATGCTGACGTCATCTATTCAGGTGAGAAAGTCAGCATCAAGGAAGACTCAGAGGACCAGGTCGGTTCAGAGATGGAGTCAGCCGTGGACGCGCTCAGCCATCTGAGCGAGTTCAGAGAGGTAAAAGGCAAAGCCTCCGCACTTGAAATGCTCCCGCTAAACCTCAACGCATCAGTGAAGTACCGCATGCCATTCTACAGAAGGCTCTCAGTCGGTGCTCTCGCCAGCTACACCAACAGAATCGGCCACAATTCTTTCGAAGTCAGGGGCGCGGCAGCAATCACACCTGTCAACTGGTTCAGTCTCACCGCCAACGCAGGCGCATCGTCCTACGGAGCCGTATCCGGAGCGGCTATGAGCATCAACATTGCATCTTTCAACCTGTGGGCCGCCGTTGACAGCTATCTTGGCAAGACCGCTCACTGGACTTCCGACAACGGCAACTTCAGAGTTGCATACCCGGTAAGCAGCTTCGATATCTGCGCAAGCTTCGGCATAAACAAATACTTCGGCAAGCGCGCATCCCCTTTCAAGGACAGGCAGAGCCTCAGCAAAGCGGAAAAGAAAGAACTCAGAAAGAGCAAACGTCAATAAGGCTGGAGTTTTCCCAAGACCTGTCAGAAAAGCGATTTGGACCGCAAAGGCATTGCAAGTATTATTTCAACAATCAACCAGAACGATTATGACTAAAGCAAAATCAGCATTGCTTCTGTTCCTTCTTAATTGGCTGAAAGATGCCGGCACGAATGCGAGATCGCGCACGTTGACAGTGGCGGACAGCGAGGCGTATGGCAAAGTGGAGTCATATCTTCCTGACAACTGGAAGTCTGGTCAGGCGACGATTCAATATGCCAAGTAATAAACAGGAGAATAGTAGTAGATGGAAGGCTGCAAATGGCATTTACTTGCCGCTTGCAGCCTTTCGACTCATCCGGAATATCAGAAGATGTAACGGAGACTGAGAATGACTTCCCAGGTTGATGCGGAACTGTAGCTTTTGCTGTAGAGCCTGGTAAGCTTTTCAGATCCGTTCTTCTGGAACTGGAACACAGGATCTGCGCCTTCGGTATAGACAGCCTTTGCGTTGGTAAGGTCAAGCGGTATGGCGTTGCCATATCCGTCAGAGCAGTTGATTGACCAGGCATTGCCCCAATGGGTGTTGAGGAGGTTGCCGAAGTTCTCCACGTCTAAACCCAACTGTACAGTATGCCTCTTCCGGTTGCTTCCGATGAAGAAGTAGAAGTTCTGATTGAACTTCAGGTCGAAGTTATGACGCCAGGGTGAGACGACAGCATTGCGTTCGACAACTTCTCCGGTATGGGACCTCAGATAAGGATTGCTCTGGATATAATCCCAGAAATCCTCGCACTGCTGCGCCGCGGTATAGTCGCCATTGTCCTTGAAAGTCCATTCGCCGGTACCCCATCCTCCGGTTCCGCAGAGATCCTCATAGGCAGGTATATCGATAAGACTGAAGTTGTAGGCGCCGTCGCCATAGACATTCCTGACATAGTCGATGTTTGCACGTCCTTCCGGACCGCCATAGTATGACAGGGAAATCCGGGAACCGGAATGCTTGCCGTAATCCTTTGAATATGCCACATTGGCCACGATGCGGTGAGGCATCACGTAGCCGGCATATCCGAGTTCCCTGCTGTTGGTACCGCGCTGGCTGACAAGCGCCTTCCAGGCAGATCCCGGCTGGTCACCCACACCGTCTATGATGACCTTCGAACGGGCGTAAGTGTAGGATACGCTTGCGGAAAGGCCCCGGCTGAAGTTCTTCTCGAGTCTGGCAGTGAGGGAACAGTAGTACCCGTTGTCCCTGAAACCGCTCACGTTGTTGATGAGATATGCCGAAGTTATCTGGCTGTCATGATAGCCGTTGTTCCAGTACGGACGGGCGGCGATGTCCGGCACCGCGTCCAGGAGGGTTGGAGACTTCAGGCCTATGTTAGTGATGGTAACGCTGTGCAAGTCCCTCTTGTATATGCTTTCGAGTGAAGCCTTTACAGATCCCGGAAGATTGAAGTCCAACGCAAGGGAGGACTTCCAGGAGGCAGGATTCTTCAGTTTGGGGTCCATCAGGGTGATGCTTCTAACGTTCAGGCCCGCATCCACGGGAGAGAATCCGCCCGGATAGAGCTGGCTGAGGATGGCGTTGCGGTCATTGCTTATGACCGGGATGTCTTCAGTTCTGGTGACCGTGGTCTGAAGCACACCTGCATCCCCCGCCTGTGCGACTATCCAAACGAACGGGATGCGTCCCACGAAAATGCCGGTACCACCACGGAGCACTATGCTGCGGTTTCCGAGAACATCCCAGTTGAATCCGATTCTGGGTGACACGGAGAGACTGGCTGAAGGAAGGTCAACGGTATTGTACTTGCCTTCAGGATTGTTCACGGTCGGAGCAAAGCTTGCCTGCTCCACACGTTCATTGCGGTTTTCCTCAAGTGAAGGATAGAACGGAAGCTCGAAACGGAGTCCCGCAGTGAGCTTTAGCCTGTCACTCAGATTGATATTGTCCTGCATATACAGTGACAGCTGTCCGAAAGTGAAACCGGGATATTCCTGAGAGAAACCGGGGTTGTTGCCGTGGGTGATGGCGAATTGGCTCGGGTTGTCGAAGAGAGTGCCGTTCTTCACCGCATCATAGAGGGCCTGCTCATCGGCAAACTCGAACACATAGGCGCCTGCGCCCATACGCTGGAAACCGTTCTTGGTGTTGTCATATTCGAACTGCAAACCTCCGAGGATGCTGTGTATCCCCACGCTGCAGGTAAGTTCATCGGTAACGATGGCAGTCGAGACGTCACGGAGATTGCCATAAGAAAAGATCTCTGTTCCGAAAGTTGTATAGATGTGGTTCTTGCCGTCGCCGTTGACATCATTTACGACAAGGTCGACTGACGGGAGGTAACCTCCTGTGACGGAACGGGGCTCGTACTGATGCGAATATGACACCCTGACGGTGTTGCTGAGGGCTCCGTCAAGGAAACGGCTGTTTAGTTCGGCTGCAACCGATGAGAAGTTCTGTTCCTGGAAATACCTCGCGCCCTCGAAATGGAGAGCATACATCGAAGTGGCGCTGGAACTTGAGAATGATGAGTCCGGGAGACCCGTGCGGGATGTGGAAGGAGCGGAACCGTACTTGCTGTCCACCATATTGTAACGGATGTTGAACTTGTGGTTACTGTTGATGTTCCAGTCAAGACGGGCGAGGAACTTCAGGGACGGTGTCCTGTAACTATAACCGGTGCAGTTGCCCGGATCATAGTTGTAATTGTCGCGGAGATAGCCCTGAATGGCATCCATCACGACTGCCGAAGGATAGCAGTAACCGTTATTGCCGTCGGTGAATACCTTGCCCGAATCGACTATCTTGCCGTCGGCATCGACCGTACGTTCCGAGAGCTTGAGGGTCGGCCCCGGAGAAATGCTCCGGTCCGCCTCGACGTTGAGGAATAGGAAAAGTCTGTCCCTGACTATCGGTGCACCGATTGTGGCACCATACATGAGATAGTGATAGTCAGTCTTGGCAAGCGGTTCGTAACCGGCCACCCTGTAGCCCTGCATATCCTGATTGCGGAAGTATCCGTATACTGTTCCGGTCACTTCGTTGGTCCCGGACTTGGTCGTCGCGTTGATTCCGCCTCCCGTAAAACCGGACTGACGCACATCAAAAGGAGTTATGGATATGGCGACCTGGTCCAGGGCATCGAGGGAGATAGGTGAACCGCCTGCGGGAAGGTTGGAACCGATTCCGAAGGCGTTGTTCATCGCAGCGCCGTCGACGGTCACATAGGAATCACGGTAGGAACCGCCTCCGATAAAGGTCCTGGTGCCGCTCACATATGCCTGAGGAGTCTGCTTCAGCAGGTCGTTCATGCTGCGGCTTACGGTAGGAACATTCATGATCTGCCGGGAGTTCAGGGAAGTGAGGGCTCCGGCACGGTCTGAACGCATGCCGGATGTCTTGCTTTCGGCCGACACGGTCACCGCGTCAAGGGTAAGGGATTCTTCCTGCATGATGAAATCAAGGACGGCATTGTCGGAAAGTGCGACATTGACATCCGTCACAACAATATCAGTGTAACCGAGACAGGATACGGTCAGTTTGTAAGGGCCTCCGGCCGTTATGTTGCTCAGACGGTAGTAACCCTTGGCGTCGGTCACAGAATGGAACCGGGAACCCGTAGGCTGGTGCACGGCCAGGACGGCAACGCCCGGAAGGACGCCCTTGTCATCGGTAATCTTACCGCTTATGGAAGAGGTGGTGACCTGTGCCACTGAAGTGATTGAAACCAGCATCGCTGCGACAGCCTGCAGGATTTTGAAAGTGAAATTTTTCATATCGGAAATTTGAAGCAAATGAATAAACAGGCCCGTAATAAATACGGACCGCGAAATTACCGATATCAAACTGAGTTTCTATCCTTCCGGAAGTATGAAAAACGAAGAAAAGGTTAAGAAATATGAAAAGTTGCAGGCTCCTAAAGGAGTTTGATCGAATTTATGATCCTGCCTGTCTGCTTCCCCTCGCGCCGGGCAGAATAGAACGAGCCGTCGATGAAGGTATCAACCGGGCAGACACTGATGTTGGCCTCGAGCAGACCGCATTTCAGAAGGGTGAAACGGATACACTCCTTCAGGTCGATATGGTGTCCTCCCTCCATCGACCCGGGCACGCGTGGCCCCCTGAATGACCATATCCGGTCAATGGGGAAGCCTGATTTCTTGAAATATACGGCCACTTCCTCCCCTACCTGGAAACTGTCGAAACCTATCCCCGGACCTATGACCGCACGGATATCGGAAGGAAGGCTTCCCCATCTGCGTGCCATCTCGAGCACCGCCTTGGTGGAGATATGGTTTATGGTGCCTCTCCAGCCGCTGTGTGCCGCGCCTATGACTTTCTTTACGGGATCATACAGCAGAACCGGAATACAGTCGGCAGTCCTCACGCCTATCGCCACTCCCCTGAGGTCCGTCACCAGGGCATCCACTCCCTGAAGGTCATCACGGCTTACGTCAGGACTGCCGATAACCTCCACCCTTGTGGAATGGGTCTGATGGGGCTGTAGGACGGGATAAGGCAGTCCGCACTCCTTCCTCGTGGAGAAGGCCTCCACTCCGGGGCCCATGTCATATTTCAAGGCTATTTGCTCCATACTGTCTCTCCCTACGATTAATTGTCTCCGTCTCAGGCTGTTCAGGTCCAAAATGACTTTGCTGTGATATTTTTCAGGTGTAAAGATAATCAGTTTTTCTTCCGAACGGTCAAGAAAACGGCAAAAAAGATACCCTGCCATGCCTTAAATCGGAGGGGTCCCCAGACCCCGAGACGACTGAAAAAAACAAAAAACAATGAAATTCAGTCAAATTATATTAACTTTGTAACCTTATATAAAAAATGTATGGAGCGTGTTCCCACGCTGACAGACGCTCCGTAACAGTAATCCATACACTGACTGACATGACAATGTTTAAGAAAATCGTATCCTTCCTGACCGTTGTGGTGGCCGTATGCGCTTGCGGCAACGTGACCAACATAGCATACATACAGGACCTGAACGACTCGTTCGAAACTTCGGCCGGGGACAAAGCCATGCTCAGGGCAAGACCTGACGACAAACTTTCCATTGTTGTCAGCAGCAAGGACCCGCTCCTCGCCGACCTCTTCAATCTCCCTATCGTTGCCCATAGGGTAGGCTACTCACAGTCTTAGAGTCTGAGCACCTCCCAGCAGGTATCCTGCTACACCGTGGACCCTGAGGGATATATCGACTTCCCTATTCTGGGCAAGGTCCACATAGAAGGATTGACCCGTTCGGAAATCGCCGACACCATCAAGGACGAACTCATCAGCCGCGACCTCATCAAGGATCCGGTGGTCACCGTGGAATTCGGAAACCACTATGTCTCCGTTCTCGGTGAAGTGACCAGGCAGGGACGTTATGCCCTCGACAGGGACCAGACGACGATTTTTGATGTCCTCGCCATGGCTGGAGACCTCACCATATACGGAGAAAGGGAGAATGTCAAGGTACTCCGCGAGACTGACGGGAAGCAGCGCATTTATGAAGTGGACCTGACCAACGGAGAGTCACTTCTCAAATCTCCCGTTTTCTATATGCAGCAGGGTGATGTCATCTACGTGGAACCGAACAAGACCAGGACTCTCCAGTCAACCCTGAACGGAAACAGCGTCAGGTCGACTTCCTTCTGGTTCTCGCTCGGCTCGCTCCTGACTTCAGTGACGTCGGTACTCATGGTTGTACTCCGCTAAAACGGACCATTTCCTCATTCCAGTAGAATACAATAGAAGATGAATCCATACAGCAATCAGAACTTCGGCTCAGACAATCCGGGCATGGCAGGCCAGCACCAGGATGTCTCCGCAGCCAACAGGGAAAACGAAGAAAGCATCAAGTTCCAGGACATCCTTGCGCTCTGTCTGAAGAATTGGCTATGGATAGCCATTTCATTGGTAATCTGCGTGACACTGGGAGTCCTCTATCTGATGAGGACCCAGCCTGAATATACCAGGTCGGCATCCCTTCTCATCAAAAATGACAGGAAGGGCAGCAGTTCGATGAGTTCAGATGCCAACGCCTTTTCGAACATGGGTCTGTTCGTGTCCAACACGAACGTATATAACGAACTGATTTCCATACAATCGCCTGATGTCATCTCTATTGTGGTCCAGAGGCTGCACCTGGATATGAACTACAGCGTCAAGCACGGGCTCAGACACACCAGCCTCTACGGCAAGACACTGCCCGTGAAGGTAGATTTCTTCGATCTGGATGCAAATGAGACGGCCGGTTTCCTTCTCACGGAGGAAACGGACGGAAGCATATCCCTCAACAACTTCGTCCATAAGGGCAAGAAGGTGCAGGGAAATGTGACAGGCCATTACTATGACACGCTGGAGACTCCTGTGGGAAAGCTTATGGTCCAGATGACCCCGAACCACAAGAGCGACGAAATGGAGCCGATACTTGTCTCTAGAGCCGGTGTACACAGAAGCACCCAGTCCTGCATGAAGCGTCTGTCGGTGAACATGGCCAGCAAGGAATCCACCATCCTGGAGTTGGTGTACGAAGATCCTTCCATCGAACGCGGTGACGATTTCCTGAGTACACTCATCGCGGTCAACAACGAGAAATGGCTGCTGGACAAGAACCAGGTTGCAGTGGCGACCTCCATGTTCATCAACGAAAGGCTTGCAGTCATAGAGCAGGAACTCGGCAACGTGGATTCAGACATATCCTCATATAAGTCAGAACATCTCATACCGGACATACAGGCGGCGAGCAACCTGTATATGAACCAGGCGAACGAGGCCGAGGCACAGATACTGGAGCTAAACACCAAACTCTACATGGCCCGCTATGTCAAGGAATTCATCGAGGAATCCAGGGGAGATTTCCAGCTTCTGCCGGCAAATTCAGGAATAGACGCAGCTTCGATCGAGAAGCAGATTTCCGAGTACAACAGCAAGGTTCTTGAGCGTAACAGCCTGGCGCTGAACAGTTCCGAAAGCAATCCGCTTGTAATTGACCTGGATAATTCCATCGCTGCCATGCGTGAGGCCATACTGGTGTCAGTGGACAATCAGATCAATTCGCTGAACGCGCAGATTGAAAGTTTCCGCAGCAGCGAGCAGCAGAACACTTCCCGCATTGCAAGCAACCCAAGTCAGGCAAAGTACCTGCTCAGCGTCGAGCGCCAGCAGAAAGTCAAGGAATCGCTCTACATATTCCTGCTCCAGAAGCGCGAGGAGAACGAGCTCTCCCAGGCTTTCACCGCGGACAACACCCGCATCATCAAGCACCCTACCGGACCGATGCTTCCAAGTTCGCCTTCGGCTCCTAAGATACTGATTCTTGCTTTCATTCTCGGTTTAGGACTTCCTATCGGATGCATAGTGCTGATGGAGATGCTTGACACCAGGGTACGCGGACGCAAGGACCTCGAATGGATGAGCATTCCTTTCGTAGGAGAGATCCCTCAGATGGGCAAGACTACCGACACCGGAGCTTTCCGCCGTGTCAACCTCGACAATATCGCAGCGCCTCCTACTCTTATGGTGCAGAAGCATAACAGGAACATCATCAACGAGGCCTTCCGTGTCGTCAGGTCCAACCTCGAGTTCATGATGGGTATGGACGAGAACAACAAGCTGATGATGGTCACTTCCTGCAATCCTCACAGCGGAAAGACATTCGTAGCCCTGAACCTGGGAGCGACCTACGTCCTCAAGGGACGCAAGACTCTGCTGGTTGACCTTGACCTCAGGCGTGCATCACTCAGCAAGGTAGTCGGAAAACCATCCAAGGGTATCAGCACGGTACTCAGCGGGAAGATGGATGACTGGCGCAAGGCCGTGATCGAAGTCGAGGGCTCTGACGGTCTGCAGATGCTTCCGGTAGGCGCTCTTCCTCCGAACCCGTCCGAGCTTCTCTACAGCAGGAAACTCGAAACCATATTCAATGAGATGCGTCAGGAATATGACGTCATCATTCTTGACTGTGCACCAGTCGAACTTGTCGCCGACACTTCGATCATCGCGAAGTACGCAGATATCACCGCCTTCATAATCCGCATCGGTCTTCTGGAGCGCGATATGCTGTCACAGATCCAGAACTACTACGATACCGGCAGATTCAAGAACATGGCCCTGATGCTGAACTTCAGCAAGAGCGGAGGCAAGTACGGCTATCGCTATGGCTATCATTATGGCTATGGTTCGGGATACGGATCCAGCGAAGAATCTTGATAGGCAATGGGCTGGTTTTCCAGAAAGACCACTTTCGGCAAGTCCGGACTGTTCAAGGGTTTCGTGGACTGCCACTCGCACGTGCTTCCCGGGGTTGATGACGGTGCCAGGGATATGGCAAAGTCACGCGCCATCCTGTCCCTGATGGAAGAGCAGGGCGTGGAAAGGCTTTGGCTGACGCCGCACATCATGGAGGACATACCCAATGAGCCCGAAGATCTGAAGCGCAGGTTCGAGGAACTCAAGTCGGCATATTCAGGGAACATCGAACTCCGGCTTGCAGCCGAGCACAACATCGACATGCTGTTCTCCGAGCGTCTCGAGAAAGACAAGCTTCTGCCTTTCAACGAAAGCAGGATATTGGTTGAGACTTCGTATTACAACCCTCCGATGGGCCTTTACGGATTCCTATCCGATCTGGAGCAGAAAGGTTTCATTCCCGTACTTGCCCATCCGGAACGGTATGTCTATATGGATATCAACGATTACCGCAAACTGAAGGAGCGCGGTGTGCTTTTCCAGCTGAACCTCGCTTCGGTTGTAGGTTCCTATGGGGAAACCGCGAAGAAGAAAGCCCTGAAGTTTCTTGACATGGGACTGTACGACCA
Source organism: Bacteroidales bacterium (assembly GCA_016295455.1). Taxonomy (GTDB): domain Bacteria; phylum Bacteroidota; class Bacteroidia; order Bacteroidales; family UBA932; genus Cryptobacteroides. Next base: position 26,205 of record JAEDLE010000014.1, on the reverse strand, counting down.
TATCGGTACAGACTGCCACCGTTCCACCCATCTCCGTTCGATTCTGGACAGCAGCGTCGAATGCAAGCTTGTGGACCGTCTTTTCCCCCTTGTTGAGAACAACAGGAGTCTTTAATTGTCATAAGGTCGGTTTTTCATACCCGCTCCCGGACTTTGGTTCATCTTTTGCGTATACCCACCCCGGCCGCAATGCGGCTGATACAGACGAACCAAAAGAGAGAACAATGAACACGCTCGCAATCATCACAGCCCTACTGCTGGGCAGATCCTGCACCCCGACATACGGAATGAAAGACGAAGTGCCCGTCGCCATATTCACTGGATATGCCGAGGCGGAAGCCGACCGTATAGTCGGTGATTATCTGGTGTATGAGGAGGGCAACTGCTGCAAGGTGAGGATAAGCCGCGAGGCGGACGGCACATACAGCGGAAAGGTCTTCTGGGTGGAGAACATGCTGGACCCCAAGACCGGGGAGGTGCTGACGGACGTGAAGAACCCTGACAAGTCCCTCAGGGACGTGCCGATAGACAGGATAGTGCTGTTCTCGGGCATGAAGTACAATGCCGCCAAGGGTATTTGGGACAGCGCGCAGATCTATCATCCGGTGTTCGGAATCAAGGCGAACGCCACGGCGCGCTTCGACACCGAAGGCAATCTCCTCATCAGGGGATCTGTCCTCGGAATCGGCAAGACGGTAAGCTGGAAAAAGCTGTAGATTCACCGCGGCTCCCATGAGAGCTGCCGCTCGAGCAGGAAAATCTCCTGCTCGACTTCGTCTGCGCCGTTGAGATCGTGCCCGCAGCGGGCTTCCATGCGCAGCAGGACCTGTCTGTAGAGCTTGAGCAGCTGCAGGCGGAGGGTAGGGGCCGAGACGGCGTCACACATACGCGAAGCCGCCATATACAGGCGGTCAAGCATATGGTCATAACCTTCGAGCCAGGTGGCATATACCAGAAAGGTCCTTACGAGAGACGCGTCTCCTCCGGGATTCCGCCTCTCTTCCTCATCCTGCTCGGCGGCAAGCACACAGCCGCAGCAAATGTTCCAATAGCTTTCGAGGGATTCGCCGTCCGATGCGGACGGGCCCCCTCCGGCGCGTTCAAGCGCTTTCTGAAGTTCTTCCCTGTAATCCATAACGTTCGGTTGAAAGTTCCAGTGTATCGGTCATCAGTTTCCGTGGTTTTGTCAATATAGTCATTTTTCCGTTCAATTTTGAATCCAATGCTGGTTTTATCACGCATGTTGGCTTCAGTTTTAGAACAGTATGACGGATACGTTATATCCCATATCCCATGTTTTGCCCATCTTTACCTTGCGGATTACGCATACAATCACATATTACATATGAAGACAAGAAAACTGATAGCCTTGAGCGCCCTTGCGGCAGTGTCCGCGTTAGGTGCGAACGCACAGAGCTTCAAACTGAACGACCTCGAGTATTTCGAGGAGAGAGGTTCGAACGTGCTGGTGTACAACAACATCTACGACGGAGGTTTCTATGACGAGAAATTCGCCGGCATCGAAATCATCCAGAGGGGAGAGAGAGTGGGAACCGGCGGAGGAATACGCCTGATGAACACTCCTGAACAGTGGGACATTTTCGGAGTCATGACCGACAGGAAGGTGGACAGGAACGACAACAGCGTCACCGTCGAGCTCACCTATGAGGACTATGACTTCGTTTCCAGGATCAAGGTTTCCCCGAAGGATGCCGGATGCCTTATTCAGGTTTATCTCGACAAGCCTGTGCCTGAAGCCCTTGTGGGCAAAGCAGGTATGAACCTGGAATTTTTCCCTGCTTCCTATTTCGGAAAGACCTATCTTGTGGACGGCGCCGGCAGGATACTTCCGAAGTACCCTATGCACGACAATGAGATACACCCGGTTTCCGAGAAGATCCCTCAGTATTTCGGGGAATCCACCTTCGACGACAGGGGCAGAGGCGACTTCCTTGTGAACAGGCCTATGTCCACCGGACATCAGATCGTGATGGCACCGGAAGATGACGACCTCAGGGTCGGCGTCACTTCAGATCAGGAAATCGGCATATACGACGGCCGTCATCTCGCGCAGAACGGCACCTTCGTACTCCGCTCTCTGCTCCCTGCTGGCAAGACAGGCAAAGTTCTGGAGTGGTATCTCCAGCCGGGCGTATCGAAGGACTGGGTGCGCAAGCCTAACATCGGCATATCCCAGGTGGGCTACACCCCTGCACAGAAGAAGGTGGCAGTGGTCGAACTTGACAAGAATGACCGTTTCACTCCTGAGGCGAAGGTGCTCCGCGTCAATCCTGACGGAAGCAAGTCCGTCGCAATGGAGGTGAAGGCCAAGGAATGGGGCGTGTTCTACCACAGGTACAACTACGTCCAGATCGACTTCTCTCAGCTCAGGGAGCCGGGTCTCTACTGCATCGAATACAAAGGCGTACAGACCAACGCCTTCCCTATAGACAAGGATGTATATGCCGACAAGTGGCATCCTTCAATGGACATCTCCCTCGTGGTGAATATGGACCATATGGAGGTGAACGAGGCCTACAGGGTATGGCACGGACGCGCAAATATGGATGACGCACTCCAGGCTCCTGCAAATGTAAGGATGCACGACGGCTACACCCAGGGCGACGAGACCAATGACCCTTACGAGCCGCTCCAGCATATTCCGGGACTGGCAGTGGGCGGATGGTATGACGCTGGCGATTTCGACATCCAGGCCAATTCAGTGCTGAACACCACCCAGGACCTCGCGTACATCTGGACGACTTTCCGTCCGGAAAGGGACCAGACTCTCATCGACCAGAAGACCAAATTCGCCGACATACACGTTCCTGACGGAGTTCCGGATGTAGTGGAACTCGTCCAGCACGGCACCCTCAACATCAATGCCCAGGTTGAGAACATAGGTTTTGTGGCTCAGGTCATCGGCCAGCCGCAGATGCACAACTACCATCATCTCGGTGACGCCCTCACTCTGAGCGACGGTCTGCTCTATGACCCTTCCCTCAAGCCTTATGAGGTGTCCGAGGACGGTCTCCGCAGCGGTACGCCTGACGACAGGTTCGTATTCACAGGCCGTATGAGCGCAGCAGGCATAATGCAGGACATCGTTTCCCTCGCGGCAGCATATCCGGCACTGAAGGAGTACTATCCTGAGGAGGCTGAAAGGTCACTCAAGAACGCCCTGATGCTGTGGGACAAGCATTTCGAGGATGCCGACCCGGCAAAGAACACCGGCAACAACAGTTTCCGCTGGATGGGCGGATTCGGAGACCCTAGGCTCAACGCCGCAATCGAACTCTGGTTCGCGACAGGCGACGACAAGTACAAGGCATTCTTCGTCCCGATCATCGAGAAGATGCTCGACGGCACAACTCCTGAACCTCTTGCAAATATGGGCAACTTCGGCGGCTTCGGCGGCAGAAGAATGGGTCCGAACCTCACCCCTGCACTCCGCGTGTATCCTTATATGGACAAGAAGTTCCAGGCTAAGGTAAAGGCGGCAATCCCTGCGTATGTCGAGTCTCTCACCGCCGGCGGAAAGGACAACCCTTACGGCGTAAGCATCTCCGGAGCCAACTGGGCCGGCAACGCACAGATCATCCAAAACGCTTACAATTGCTACAAGGTCTGGAAGCTCTTCCCTGACATGATAGACCCTGAGTATGTGCTCGCGGGTATGAACTACATCCTTGGCTGCCACCCTTACAGCAACGTGTCCTTCGTCACCGCTGTGGGCGTGAACACGAAGAAGGTGGCCTACAGCAACAACAGGGCTGACTACAGCGTGATTCCTGGCGGAGTCGTTCCGGGTCTGCTCGTGAAGGGTCCTGACTTCTTCGAGAACAAGGATGACTATCCGTTCCACTGGGGTGAGAACGAGTGCTGCATCAACACCGCTCCTCAGTACGTCCTCCTCTGCCTCGCTGCAGACGACGTCGCAAGGCATCTGAACAAGTAAGTACTGATTCCTGACCGGGAGTCCCCGAGGCTCCCACATACGAAGAATCCCGGAAATCCTGATGCGGACTTCCGGGATTCTTTCAATCAGACGGCATCATTCGGAAACGGCGCCCGAAGTGGCGTAGCAGCCAATCATCACACCCGTGAAACCGCCGGCGGAATCGGTGCTGAGTATGCGTCCGTCCTGCACGGGGCCCAACTGTATCCAGGCCTCGTCACCCCTCACCCTGTAATGGAAGGAATATGCCGCCCCGTTTCCGCTGACCTTCAGCTCCAGAGCCTTGCGGGCATCGGCCTTGGAAAGGGCCTGGGCAGCCACCATACGCTGAGGCTCCATACTGTCCCTCACATACAAAACAACGGACGGGACCCCGTCAATCAACTGCTTGCCCAACACATAATTCGCCCATTCTTTCTGGAATATGGCAACGCCTGCAAGCGCATTGTCCACCGCAGTGAACTCCAGAGTGGTCACCGCATCGAAAGAGGCGTGCTGCTGCCTTACGCCCATGAAAGAAGGATTCACTCCCCTGTCCTGAATAGTGTATTCCGAAGGGGTGATTCTCAGTCCGCCGTCAAGGCTCCACCACTGACTGTGAGGAGTCCTGATCTGCATCCACTTGTCGTCCAGGATGCTGAAATCATCTGTCCAGGCGAAATTGCCGCTCAGAGGCCGCGACGTCTTCGTGTCGAGGCCGGGCTTGTCTATCACCACAGGCACTGCCGTACCCTTTCGGAGTATCACGGGAGCCCCGTCCACCCATTCCACAGGCAGCAGGAAGGTCTCGCGTCCGGTGTTGTAATGCCTGTCCTCATACGGGCGGCAGCCCAGGAACACGGCCCACCAGTCCCCCTCGGGAGTCTGGACCATATCGGCATGACCGGTACAGCTTACCTTGTCAGGACGATCCTCCGGCAGGTCCCTTTGGGTCAGGATAGGACTGTTCTTTGCAGGCACATAAGGACCTGTCACACGATCGGAAAGGAATGCGACTTCGGAATGGCCTTCATTCGTGCCTCCCTCGGCGGCTATCAGGCAGTAGCGGCCGTCCTTACGGAGCAGATGCGGGCCTTCATCCATACCGGATGGGCAGACCTGTCCACACCGCCGTCCACAAGGAGTATCTTCTCCCCCTTTACACAGCCTGCCCCGTAATCGAATTCGTACATCCATATCGCCCTGTGCCCTTCCCACTGGGGTTCGCCGGGACACTCACCGTTATACACGACATATGCCCTGCCGTCCTCGTCGAAGAAGAAAGAAGGGTCAATGCCCTGGACCTGAGGCAGAAGCACAGGGTCGGACCAAACTCCGGCAAGAGGGTCCGAGGCGGTTACATAGAAATTGCCGATTCCGTCGACTATGGTGTTCACCATATAGAAAAGGCTGTCGGCGGGATTGTAGCTTATGGAAGGGGCATATACTCCCCCGTCCATCCTGATGCCGTCCAGATTCAGCTGGGAAGGGCGGTTCAGCACGAAACCGTGCTGGGTCCAGTTCACCATATCCCGGCTGTGGAAAATCGGGACTCCCGGATAGAAGGAGAACGAGGAGTTCACCAGATAATAGTCATCCCCGCGGCGGCATATGCTCGGGTCAGGGAAGAAGCCGGCCAGTATGGGGTTGAAGTACTGTCCCTGAGGATCGATGGTCCTGTCGAAGCGGGCGTCGTGACCGCTGTAGCTGAAGCTTGTGAACAGGGCGTCCCCGCCTGTGGAGCAGGAGACCAGCCCTGCAAGGCAGACTGCCGCAAGAGCGAAGGCGGAGCGCATCTTTCTCATAGCTTGCCCAAGTTGTCACATTTGGAGCCGCCTGAGGTATTGACTACTTTCTGCAGCGGACTGCCGTAGTACTCGAACACTGAACCGCCGGATGCTTCGAGTTTCAGGCTTTCGATTACGGATACGCATTCATAACTGCCTCCGGAAAGCTCCGCCTCAAGCCTCTGGGCATAACAGTCCTGCAGCTTTGCCCGGCTGCCTCCGGAGAGGGAGGTATGGAGATTGGTGACGCTGCCTTTGAGCGTCGCCTGGGAACCTCCCGAAAGATAAAGGTCGAAATTGTCCCTGAGCAGCGGATAATCGGCGTTTATGGTCGAGCCGCCGCTTGCGGAGAGCAGGTTGATGCCCAGAGGGGATACCCTTGCCTCGAGATGCAGCTCGGAGTAGCTCACTCCGCTGCGCAATCCAACGGTCACTATGCCGTCTTCAGCCCTGACGGTGACATAGGGATGTATGTTCTCGGCGACGGTGATCTTCACCTCCTGGGGTGGGACTGTAGGATCCAGCACCAGCTGGAAACCGTCCTGGACTTCAATTCCGTCGAACGGCTCCGCGAGCACATGGAGTATGTCGGTGTACTCCCCTTCTTCATAGAGCCTGTCGGTGCAGGAGAGGGTTGTCAGCAGCACGAGGGCTGCGGCAAACAGATGCTTTTTCATATTATTCAGATATTGGTTTTCAAGTCAAAAGGTCGGAACGTCCTAAAAACTCAGGCATTCCGACCTTGCAAAAATAACAATTATGAAAAGTATTTCAGCAATTTTCAGGCATAACTCAGCGGAGGTATTCCCTTACGGCCTTGACATAGGCTATCCTGTCGTCAATCAGGGCGTCCTCTGCCTGGCGCAGTGCCGTCTGTGCCTGAAGCACTTCCGAAAGGGTGTTCAGACCGGCATCGAAGCCCCAGCTGCAGTGTTTCAGCTCGGAGCGGGCGAAATCCACCGACTCCTCCCCTATCTGAATCCTGTCCCAGGCCGTGACCACCTCTTCCCAGCGCTGCCTGGTACGGAGTACAAGCTGTTCGTCCAGATACTCCTGCTCATTGAGGGCCTTGCGCAGTTCGATGTCGCTGCGCCGGATTTTCCTGGAGGTCTTTCCCCATTCGGTCATCGGGACTTTCACCATCGCATAGACCATCCCGTTCAGTCCGGGCGCCCCGATATAATCACCGTAACCGTAGCTGGCTCCAACTCCGACAGTCGGAAGCGCCTCGCCCACAGTCATCCTCTTCTGGAGTTTCTTCGACTCCACGCCGAGGGCAAGCAGCCTCGATTCCTCTGATGAGGTTGCGATTTCCTCCTCCGGCCTGTGGTATATGCCGGGATCCTGCATATCTTCCATCCCGCTGTCCAGCCTTATGTCATCTATGAAGGGAAGCCTCTTCCCTTCTGCGTCATACGAACCCGCCAGGGTGGAACTGTAACCCAGTCCCATAACATTGAAGAGATCCATCTTTGCCAGCCTCAGGCCTCCGCGCAGGCGCACCAGATCTGAACGCAGCCTGTTTCTTTCAAGCCTGACCTGAAGCAGTTCGGTCTCTGTGAGTATTCCGGCCTCCCTTGCCTGAGTCACATCCCGGAGCAAGGTATCCAGAGTCGCCACGGCCATGTCAACGGTCTTGCGCTTCTCCTCAAGCGACACCACCTGCCAGTATTTCTCCTCGACCTGGGAGGCTGTCTGCTTTTCCTGAAGTTCCTGCTGCAGCCGGGCCGCTTCCACGCCCAGCCTTGCAAGACGGTTTCCGTTAACGATTCTGCCGCCGGCATATACAGGCTGCGAAAGGGAGAGCACGGCACCATATCCCCGTGAAAGAGCCTGAAAATCGGTAGGGATGCCGTAGAGAGGCGCGGTCTGGTGTATCTGGTTCTTGAGTTCATTGGCCGCGTCGGAGTGACCCAGCACATCGTCGAGCGTCAGGTGCAGCAGCGGGTCGAAGGCCTTGAATCCTATGGCATTCAGGGATACGGAAGGAAAATATTCTGCCGCAGCCTCCTGTTTCTGATATATTGCTGCCTGCACGTCAAGTCTGCTGTTGACCAGGTACGGGTCATGCTCCGAAGCCATATCCAGGCATTCGTCCAGAGTCAGGACCAGTTCCTGGGAATATGCCGCCGTGGCGCCCGTCAGGCCCAGGGCGAGAAGCGCAGTTATCGTTCTATTTCTCATCATTCTTTTCTTCTGTTGTTTCTACCGCGGGAACGGTCCCGGCGTTCCTGAATATGAGCCAGTAGCTCACAGGCATTATCAGGACTATCAGGAATATGGACAGGAGGGTTCCGAAGCATATCACCACTCCCATAGGCATCCAGAGGTTGTCCCCGCTGATTATCATGGGCAGCACTCCCAGCGCGGTGGTGCAGGAGGTGAGGAATATTGGCCTCATCCTGCGCTTTCCGGCCTCCATCGAAGCCGTCTTCACGTCAACCCCGCATCTGAAGCGCTGGTCTTCGGCATATTCGAACATCAGGATTCCGTTCCTGACTATGATTCCGACCAGGCTGATGAGGCCGAGCACGGCGGTCATCGTGAAGTCAAGCTGGAATATCCACAGGCCGAAAAAGGCTCCGAAGAGGCACAGACTGCTGAGTATCAGGGTCAGGAAGGCCAGTGAGACCTTCTTGAAGTGGAACAGCAGGAAGACGAACAGCACGGTCACCGCCGCAAGGAAAGTGAGCAGTATTTCCGGAGCCACGTCCTCGTTCATGGAGGAGAGTCCGCCGTATTCGATGGTGATGCCTTCAGGAAGTTCCGGTTCCAGTTCGGTCCGGACGAAGTGCCTGATCTTCTTCATCGCCGCAGGCTGGCTCTTTCCGCTTCGCATATCCGCGGACACGGTTACTGAAGGAATGCCTTCGCTCCTGTCCAGTTCGGAGAGTTTCCAGTCCGGTTCGAGGCTTGCCACCTGGCGCAGCGGCACGCTCACGCCCGGCACGGTCGTCGCCACCATCCTGTCCCCTATCGACTCGTATGGGGAGTCGGGGTCATTACCAGTGCTGTAGACGTTGACAGGAACCGCCCTGTCTCCTTCCCATATGGTCGCAAGTGTCTGTCCGTCATAGGTTCCGGACAGGGACAGAGCCAGCAGGGCCCTGTTTACGCCCAACCTTGAGGCCTCATCCGGATCGAGGTCCACACGGACGTTGCCGATAAAGTTGTCGCAGTTGCTGTGCACCCAGGTGAGCTCGTCATTGAGGGTGTACATATATGCCTTCAGCTTGTCCGCGGCATCCAGCAGGTCCTCCCGCGAACGTCCTTTCAAGTCTATGGCGACCTGTGACTCGACGGCCTGGTAGTCCATCTGCTTGAAACGTATGAGTACACCCGGGAAGATGTGCTCGTACTTTTTGCCATATTCCTTGAGTATGGCTTCAGTAGCCTTGGTGGATTCGGTGCGCACGAGCATCTGGCTGAAGGACGGAGACGGCAGTTTCGGGGCATAGGTGGCGCAGAAACGCGGAGCGCCGGTGCCGACGAATGAGGTCACTGAGTTTATCCTCCTGTCCGAGAGCATTATGCCCGTGAGGGAATCCACATATTGCCTGGTCACGCCTATGTCCCGGCCGTTCTCGACTTCCATCTCCACCACAAAGTAGTCCCTGGCTGCCATAGGCATCATCTGGACATTGGTGCGGGAGAACATGAACAGTCCGAGCGCCACTGCGGCAAGGCCGCAGAACACGGTGGTCTTCGGGAAGCGGAACGCCACCGACTGGGCCTTTTCGTAGATGCGCTGGATGAAGTCGAAAAAGTGCTCTTGAGCCCTGGCTATCAGGCCTTTTTTCTCTGCGGGTCCGGCCGGTCTGATGAAGCGTACCTCGAGGGACGGCACAACCGTGACCGCATACAGGAGGGAGGTCATGAGGGCTATGGTGATGACCCACGGGAACATCTTCACGAAATCTCCGAGATATCCGGTGATTATGCCCTTCATCGGGAAGAACATCGCGCAAATGGCGGAAGTCGCGATGAAGGTCGGCAGGAAGAGTTCCTTAGCGCTGGCGCAGGCGGCGTCCAGCCTGCCGTAACCCCTGGAAATCTTGTCCATATAGCCGTCCATCGTGATGATGGAGTCGTCGACTATCATGCCCAGCACCACTATAAGGGCAGCGAGGGTGACGGTATTCACGTCCATGCCCACGAAGAACATTATCGCCAGGGCGATGGCCGTGCACACAGGCACTCCCGAACTTGCGATGAGAGCCGACCTGATGGGGAACATCATCACCATCACGAGTATGACGACGAGCATCGATATCAGCAGGTCCCTGACGAAGGAGAACACCGAGGTCGCCACCACGCGAGGCTGGTCGCTCACCTTGCTGAGGGTGACACTGTCGGGGAGGGTGGAGGAATACTCGCCCAGAACCCTGTCGACTTCCTTGCCGAAGGCGACTATGTTGTTGTCGGGACGCATCTCGACATTGATTATCAGGCAGGAGCGCCCGTTGTATGAAACGTACTGGCCGGGATGCTTCATCCTTCTCTCAACCTGAGCCACATCCTTGAGCCTGAGCACATTGCCTGAAGGGTCGGTATAGACTATCTTCTCAGCCACCTCCCGCTCGCCCGACACGGTGCCGCCCACACGCAGGGGCGCGTCGGCATATTCAGTCGAGAAGGTTCCAGCCGGAACGTTGAGAGTGGAGCTTTCGTAGTTGAGCAGGAGCATGGTAGGGTCGATGCCGTAGGAGGAGAGTTTCTCCCTGTCGAGAGTCACCGCTATCTCCTCTTCCTGGGCACCGACGACATTGACGCTGGCAAGTTCAGGGATTTCGCGCAGCCTTTCGCAGAGTTCGTCGGCATAGTCCTGGAGTTCGGTGTAGCTCTTGTCGGGGGATTCCATCGATATCAGCAGCGCCGAAACCGCGCTGAAGTCATCCAGCACCGTGACTGCCAGCACGCCTGCAGGGAGGGTAAGCTTACGGGTCTGGAGTCCGAGCTTGATCTTGGACCAGACCTGGTCCTTCTTGGACTGGCTGCAGTTGAGGTCGACGTAGATATAGCATATTCCGTCCTTGGTGACGGATCTGGTGAGTTTGCGGTTGACTTCCTTGAAGGAGAACAGCGTCTCCTCCAGGGGCTTTGTGAGCTGCTGCTCGACTTCTTCGGCGCCCGCTCCGGGATATACGCCCGCAACCAGGCCCTGGGTGAGTTCGAAGGTCGGGAACTCATCCTTGTTCATACGGAAGAGACCCACTCCCCCGCATACGACCAGCGCGGCTACGAGTATGTAGACCAGGACTTTGTCCTCAATGGCCCACTTCACCCATCCGGCTATGCCGGAATGTTTCTCAATCTTCATCGCCATATAACCTGACCTTCATTCCCGTGGAAACCTTGCGGCTGCCTTCGGTTATGACCCGCTGCCCCTGCGGCAGACCGTCTTCCACAACTATTCCGTTTCCGGAGTATCCTCCCACCTTTATGTAGGTCTTGCAAACAGTGCCGTTCTCATCGACAGCCCAGACATAGCGTCCCTTCCCGTCGGTCATCACAGCGGAGGAAGGTATCACCAGGGCAGTTCCCGTCCCCGTGCTGATGCGCAGCTTGCAGACCATGCCCGGCTGCAGGCCTTCTGCGTCTTCGAGCCTGAACAGGCAGTCATAGCTGTGTGAGAGCGGGGATGCGACCACGCCCTTCGAGCTGAGCACCGCGTCCAGAGTGACGCCGAGCGCAGGTATCTCCACCTCCGCCCTGTCACCTGCACGCATCAGGGGCAGTTCGTTCTCAGGCACGGCAATGCGCACCCTGGAGGACTCGGTGTCGACTATGGTCACCACGGGAGCCGCCAGTCCGACCTCCTCTCCGTTCACCGCATGAACCTTTGATACTGTTCCGCTTATCGGAGCGGTCACGGTGCAGTGCCACAGGCTTTTCTGCGCCGCCTCGAAGGAGGCTTTCGCATTCTCCAGATCGGTACGGACTTCCACCATCTTCACTTCGGAGACCGAACCGCTGCCATATACCTTCTCTATCCTGGCATATCCGTCTTCAGCCCTGGAGAGGGTCGCCTCCGCCATACGGAAGGCGCTGCGTATGGACTGCGACTCCACCTTGCATATGGCATCGCCTTTCCTGACCCTGTCGCCTTCCCTGAGCGTGAGCCCGCCCATGGTTCCGGGGTTGTTCGTGCTGACTGTCACCACATTGTCCGCCTCGACCGTTCCGACATAACTGCGTGAGGACACCCCCGGACCGCCGTCCCCCACTTCCATCACCTTCACCACCGGAGCGAGGTCCTGGTCCTCAGCGGGCTTGCGCCAGTTCCCGCAGGATGCGGCGCACACGGCCGCAGCCGCCAGCAGACAGAAGCCTGCCGTGTTTCCCATCGTCTTCATATCAGTTCAGCCTCGCTACCGTCCTTACATCCGATGAGTTTATCTCCGCGTGCAGCTTCCGGTCCTCATCCTCCCAGTCATATTCCCCTGAATATGCCAACGTGAATATGATGCTGTCGCCGTATCTCTCTGCCGTGCCGGATATGGTCACAGGCATGTTCTTGTGCCCGAAATCCGGAAACTCGAGCCTGACATATCTGGTATATGGCTCCAGGACGAGCACTTCGTCCTGGACTTTGGCCTGAGCCGTATATACGTCCCCGCCGAGCACGTTCATGGTAATGAGCACTTCGGTCTCACTTCGGGATATGATGTCCATCTGCCCCTGCTCGGTCGCAAGCTGCATGTCGAAGGATCTCTCACTGCTTTCCTCCCCGCTTGTGAATGTGGCTTCGACTCCCACGTTTCCGCTGGTCTTGAAGCTGTAGTTTCCCTTGAAGATGTCAGTCCCCTCCTTCGAGCAGGAGAGCAGGCATGACATTGCGGCAAACAGTGCCGCGATTCTGATTCCTGATTTCATTTTCCTTTCTGTTTTCTCTTTCGTGTGCAGAAAATCATCAAATCACATACCCCTCGGAAACAGGATGGTCCAAAAGGAAACAATCTGTACACCTTTTGGACAGAGACTGGCAATTTTTCCAACAATTGTGTCTGTTTGTCCTCTTCCATAGTGGATTTTTGACATATTTTTGCAACTGTCGGGTGGCAGATTGTCAGCCCTCCATAACACTAACACTGAACTGAATGAAGCGGATTAAATTGTTCGCCGCAGCCGCGGCCCTGATGATGGCTATGCCGGGCGCCAACGCCCAGGTGCTTACCTATCTCAACCCTGAACTTCCAAGGGAACAGCGTATCGAAGACCTGCTCTCGAGGCTCACCCTGGAGGAGAAGGTCGGAATGATGATGAACAGTTCCAAGCCTGTAGAACGTCTCGGCATACCTGCCTATGACTGGTGGAACGAGGCTCTGCACGGAGTCGCGAGGGCCGGCCTGGCGACAGTGTACCCGCAGGCGATAGGAATGGCGGCCACCTTTGACCCGGAGGGTCTCCAGGAGGCTTTCACCCTCATCTCCGACGAGGCGCGCGCGAAGTACAACGACTCCGTAAGCAAGGACATAAGGCAGAAGTATTACGGACTGACCTTCTGGACTCCGAACATAAACATATTCAGGGACCCGCGCTGGGGCCGCGGTCAGGAAACCTACGGAGAGGACCCTTTCCTCACGTCCAGGATGGGCGTGGCCGTGGTCAGGGGGCTCCAGGGAGACAATCCCGACTATTACAAGACCCACGCGTGCGCGAAGCATTTCGCGGTGCACAGCGGACCGGAATGGAACAGGCACAAGTTCGACGTGACTGTCAGCGAGAGAGATCTCTGGGAGACCTATCTGCCTGCTTTCAAGGCACTTGCAACCGAGGCCGGCGTGCGTGAGTTCATGGGTGCATACAACCGTTATGACGGTAGCCCCTGCTGCGGCAGCGAGCTCCTGCTCAAGGACATACTCAGGGGCAGGTGGGCTTTTGACGGCCTGGTGGTCTCCGACTGCGGCGCCATCAACGACTTCTATGTCACAGGAGCACACGAGGTGTGCCCCGATGCGGCATCCTCTTCGGCACGCGCCGTGCTCACCGGCACCGACATCGAGTGCGGAAGCTCATATGTATCTTTGATGGAGGCCGTCAGGGAGGGACTCATCGAGGAGAAGGACATTGACGTGTCCATACGCAGGATACTCAGGGGCATGTTCGAACTTGGCATGTTCGACCCTGCGGAAAGGGTTCCTTGGTCCTCGTTGCCATATTCCATAGTGGATTGTGCGGAGCACAGGGAGAATGCGCTCTCGATGGCCAGGAAGTCGGTAGTGATGCTCAAGAATGAGGGAGGTCTGCTCCCGATCAGGCCGTCTTCAGTGAAGAAAATCGCCGTGATAGGTCCGAATGCCAATGACGCGAGGATGATGCTGGGCAACTACAACGGCATTCCTTCTTCCACAGTGACCGTGCTCCAGGGCATCAGGGAGGCATATCCGGATGCGGAAGTGATGTATGAGAGGGGCTGCGACCTCGTGGAGGGACATGCATTCGTGGACCCTAGGGCCGTAAAGGGCTACAACACAGAGATTTTTATGGGCCTGTCAGAGGAAGAGGCGGCCGCCCTGAGGCAGAAGCAGCAGGATGAGATCGATGCCACAAAGCCTATCCCTTCCGAGAACTACAGCGACGAGGCCATGTCCGCGCTTGCGGCAAGGGCTGGAGAGGCTGACGTGATTTTCTTCGTGGGAGGTCTTTCGGCCTTTGTTGAAGGAGAGGAGATGCCGATGAAGATAGACGGTTTCAGCGGAGGCGACAGGACAAAGATAGAACTTCCTGAGATTCAAGGACGTATGCTCAAGTATCTGCACTCTACCGGCAAGCCTGTGGTCTTCGTGCTCTGCAGCGGCAGCGCCATGGGCCTGGAGCAGAACGAAGCTGACTATGATGCCCTGCTCTGTGCCTGGTATCCGGGTCAGGACGGCGGACGCGCTGTTGCGGACATAGTCAGCGGCAAGGTTTCCCCGTCAGGCAAGCTTCCGGTGACTTTCTACAAGTCCACCGCCCAGCTTCCGGATTTCGAGAACTACGATATGGAGGGAAGGACCTACAGGTATATGAAGGAGGAGCCGCTCTATCCTTTCGGATATGGTCTCAGCTATGCCAGAATCAGTTACGGCAGGGGCAGGCTCTCCGCAAGGAAAGTGGGTGAGGGCGAAAGCGTAAGCATCAGGGTAAAGCTCAGGAACAGGAGCAAGGTGGATGCGGACGAGGTGGTGCAGGTATATGTGAGCCGTCCGGGTGACGACAGCACTCCCGTGAAGACCCTCAAGGGATTCCGGCGCGTGAGCCTCAAGGCCGGCGAGAGGAAGACCGTTACCATAGAACTTCCCGCATCATCATTCGAATACTACGATGTCGTAAAGGACGACCTTGCGGTCAGAAAAGGCAAATACCGTATACTCTACGGATCCTCATCATCCGACAGGGATCTCAAGTGTCTCAAGATGAGAGTGAAATAATTCTTTTCAATATAGTTGGTTATCATAGATTAGTATGGAAGGACAGCCCGCTGGGAAGCGGGCTGTCTTCAGTTTCAGGCAGGTTCGGTTCCAAGGAATCCCGTCGTCAGGCGGGTGGTCACGTCATCAGGCGGGCTCTTCCGTATCTTCAGGCATAATGGAGGCATCACCCTCATCTGAAGGTTTTCCGCCGTTCATCATTATGGACGGCGCCACTGAGAATTCCCTGGTGAAACATCTGGTGAAATACTTCGGGTCATTGAAGCCTACCTCGTATGCAATCTCTGAAACGTTCATGTCCCCGGACTGTCCGCTGCTTATCATTTCCTTCGCCACGTTCAGCCTGTAGGCCCTGATGAACTGGCCAATGGACTTGCCGAAGCACTCCTGAAAAGAAAAGTTGTAAAAACGTAGGTGGACTACGTTTTTACAACTCTTGCTGCGTCACCGGAGAGCTGCGAAGCCTCGGTTCAGGTCTTCGATTATGTCGTCTATATGCTCCACTCCGACTGAAAGTCTGATGGTGGATGGGGTAATGTGCTGGTCAGCCAGCTCCTGCGGTGACATCTGCGAATGTGTAGTTGTGTACGGATGTATAACGAGACTCTTGACGTCCGCAACGTTTGCAAGGATGGAAAACAGACGGAGACTGTCGATGAACTTCCAGGCTGCCTCCTGACCGCCCTTGATTTCGAAGGTGAAGATGGAACCTCCGCCGTCAGGGAAATACTTCCTGTAGAGTTCATGGTCAGGATGATTCTCCAGGGAAGGATGGTTGACCTTCTCAACAAGAGGGTGAGAGGCGAGGAACCTCACTACCTTGAGGGCATTCTCGACATGGCGCTCGATGCGCAATGGCAGCGATTCCACACCCTGTAGGAGTATCCAGGCATTGAAAGGGCTGATGCAGGCTCCCGTATCCCTGAGGATGACCGCCCTGATTCTGGTAACAAATGCCGCCGGCCCTGCCACGTCCGCAAATATGGCGCCGTGATAGCTCGGATCCGGGCTGGCGAGTGAAGGATAGCGGTCGGCGTTCGCCTTCCAGTCGAAACGTCCGCTGTCCACTATCACTCCGCCCAGAGAAGATCCGTGGCCCCCGATGAACTTGGTGGCAGAGTGAACTACCACGTCCGCGCCGTGCTCGATAGGCCTTATGAGTATGGGGGCAAAAGTATTGTCTACGATGAACACTATTCCGTGCCTATGAGCCACTTCTGCTACTGCATCAAGGTCGGTGACATCTGAATTCGGATTGCCGAAGGTCTCGGCATATATGACTTTGGTCTCAGGTCTTATGGCTGCCTCGAGAGCCTCAAGATCATTGACTCTGACTATGGTGTTGGATATGCCCTGGGTGGTGAGGGTATGGGTGATGAGATTGAAACTGCCTCCGTAGAGATTGTCCGCAGCTATGATGTGGTCGCCTTCCCTTAGTATGTTCTGCAGTGCATAAGTCACTGCGGCTGCTCCGGATGCCACCGCCAGGGCTGCAACTCCTCCCTCAAGGGCGGCTATCCTCTCCTCGAGCACCGACTGGGTGGAGTTGGTGAGCCGGCCGTATATGTTACCGGGATCCCTGAGTCCGAAACGGTCTGAGGCATGCTGGCTGTTATGGAACACATAAGAGGTCGTCTGATAGATAGGTACCGCGCGTGAATCGGTGGCCGGATCCGCCTGCTCCTGTCCTACGTGGAGGGCGATGGTCTCAAGATGCAATTTTCTGTCTGCCATAATATGTATAGTTTTATCTGTTTGTTTCAGTTTGCAGGAACAAAATTAGGCGCCGCAGTGATTTCTTCCAAGCATCTTTTAATAATTGGATTAGTTTTCTATTTTTGCAAAAATAATAGAACAAAGCTTCGAAACAAGCGGAGAAATTGCCATATTCAAAGAACATGAATCCGCAATGTCGGTCCGAGGAAACGGGCGGACCATATTTGCGGCAAACGCACATAACCATATTCAGGAGACATTCATTATGGAAAGATTGGATGAAACGGATCTGGAACTGCTGAGACTGCTCCAGAAAGATGCGACACTGACGACCAGGGAACTGGCGCAGAAGGTACACCTGTCCCCCACCCCCGTATTCGAAAGAATCAAGAGGCTCAAGAGCGAGGGCTATATCAGGAAGGTGGTGGCCGTACTGGACGAAGAGAAACTGAACTGCTCTTTCGTGGCATTCTGCTATATCAAGATGAAGCAGCACACCTTCGGGAATGCCAGCAAGATAATGGAAGCTGTACAGGACATAGAGGAGGTGGGAGAATGCTACAACATCTCCGGGGACTATGATTTCCTGATGAAGGTATATGTCTCAAGCATGAAGGAGTACCAGCAGTTCGTGCTGAGGATACTCGGGGAACTGGACTGCATCGGCGGACTGAACTCCTGTTTCGTGATGGGAGAGGTCAAGAACACCTACAGCGTGCCCGTACATAGGCGCTGATCAGAGTTTCGGTTCCACGTGTATGCTGACCTGGGTCTCTGGTCCGAAACGTGCCGTCAGGGCATCCTCCACACGGCTCGACACATCGTGCGCCTCGACTATGGAAAGAGAGGCATCCACGAGTATATGGGCCTCTATGATTACGGACACTCCGTTCTTTCTGGTCTTGAGATCGTGAATATCCATCACACCGTTTACGGATTCTGCAATCCTGACAATTTCCGCCTCGACGGCCTCCGGAAGGGAGGCATCCAGAAGTTCGCTGAGGGCCGGCATCCCTATCTTAAGCGCGACAATGATTATGGCGACGCTTATGCAGCAGGATACAATCGGGTCAAGCACAGTCCATTTTTCTCCCAGGACTATGGCTCCGCCTATTCCCAGGAGCGACCCTATGGATGAAAGGGCATCACTCCTGTGGTGCCAGGCATTTGCAATGACGACCTGGCTGCCGTAATCTTCACCTACCTTGGCTGTCATCCTGTATATGATTTCCTTGGCGACTATGGATATCAGCGCAGCTGCCAGGGCAATATAGCCCGGACGCGGGAGCACCTCCCCTGAAAATACAGCAATGATGGACTCGATGCCTGAGGCCATCATCTTGGCGCCCACGACTATGAGCAGCAGGCTGACCAGAGAGGTTGCAAGGGTCTCAAACTTTCCGTGCCCGAAAGAATGCCCCTTGTCCCTGCCTTTGGAGGATATATGGGTGAACACCAGCACCACGAAATCACTCAGCAGATCCGACAGGGAGTGCACCCCGTCGGCAACCATAGCCGCAGACCTGCCGAATATGCCGGCAAGTATCTTTATGGCTGTTAGCATGGTATTGACTGCGGCCCCAAGCACGGTAACGCGCCGTATGGCCTTTTCCCTGTTCTCTTTCATGGTCCGGAAAGCGGATGGATTACCTGGTCACGCTCGGTATGGGATTTACCGGAGTCTTGCCGGAACGCATCAGTGTGAGTATGGCGGCGAACTGGAAGGAAAGCATCCCGTTCACCGCTTCTTCGGTAAACATGTCCGGATTCCTGGAACTCAGCACTGCCACTCCGCAGGCATATGGCCACATATGTTCCAGAACTAAACCGGCCTGTTCGGAGCTCAGATCCTGTTCCTTGGCCATAAGTTCGAGACATTCCGTCACTATCGGATCGGAATACCGGTTCAGGCCGTCGTCGTTGAGGAATATGAAGTCGAAGAGGTTCCTCTCACGCACGGCGAAACGTATCAGCCTGAGACCATATTCCTTGAATGCCGGACTGTAGTCCGTAACGTCGCGGACATAGTCGACGAACATCGCCCTCGCAGCCTTCCTGACACTCCGCAGAAGATCGTCCATATTCTCGAAAAGGGTAAAAATCGGGCTTGAGGAACATCCCATGGCCTTTCCTATATTTCGGGCTGTCAAAGCGTCGGCTCCCTGGCGGCGCACTATCTGGAGTGAGATCTTCACCATCTCCTCCCTGGTATGAAGCGGTGTCCTTGGCATAAAAAACAGATGTTACGTATCAAACGCCTGCAAATATAAACAAATTCCGCGAATATGCGCCCGTCCTTCGTTTTTTTGAAAAAATGTGAGGCTTTCTCACAAATAAAGCGTATAATTGAAGGATTCCGCATACGCGGAACTCAGAACCAGAGAACAAATTGCTTATTATGGAAACACGGGCTTTTCTTACTCTCGCCGTCTTCACGGCTGTATTTTCCCTGAATATGGCAACGTCGCCGGCTTGTCCGGCCCAGAATGACAGGGCTGTCTCCAGGATGATTGAAACCGGAACCTCAGACAACAGGGCCATGGAGCACCTGGACGTGCTCGCGAACAGGATAGGAGGACGCCCGATAGGCTCGGATGCATATGACGACGCGGTCGCCTGGTGCGCGGAGCAGTTCAGGGAATGGGGCCTGGAGGTGCAGGTGCAGGAAGTGGGGGAACTGCCCGTGGGCTTCAACCGCGGTCCCTGGTCCGGCAGGATGCTGGGAGGCAGCGGGGAGAGCCTCCATTTCACCACACCGTCATATACCGTGGGTACCAAGGGTGTGCAGCGCGGTCACGTTGTGAGGGAACCCCAGAGCGAGGCTCAGTTCGAGGCGATGAAGGGCAGGCTGAAAGGCGCCTGGGTACTGATAGGCGGCAGGAACGACGGATGGCCGATCGACTGGAGCAGGCAGGGCGACAGCGTCAGGCTTGAGGCGAGAAAGTGGAACAGGGAGCATCCGGATGACAGGAAACAGGTTCCGGCACTGTTCTACCGCGAGATGGTCGAGGCGGGAATACTGGGCATCATCCAGTCCTCTGACGTGCCCATCCGCGCCCTCTATGACAGGAAGAACCTCTACAATATGGATTTCGACCACCTTGCCCCGGTTCCGGACATAAAGCTCGACTCCAGGCAGTATGACGAGATAGCATCCATGGTGGACAGGAGGGAGTATTTCCAGCTGGAATTCGACATACGCAACCATTTCAGGCCGGGTCCGGTAAAGTATCACAATGTCATAGCCGTAATCAAGGGCAGCAAGTATCCGGATGAATATGTCATCGCGGGCGGTCATCTGGATTCGTTCGACGTGGCTTCGGGAGCGGTGGACTGCGGAAGCGGAGTGGCTCCAGTGATGGAGGCGGCAAGAATCATCGCAAGCTCGGGAGCGAAGCCTAAGCGCAGCCTCATGTTCTGCCTGTGGGCGGGCGAGGAGTTCGGACTTCTGGGCAGCAAGTTCTTCGTGGAGAACAGGACCGTGCCCCTGGAGAAGATTTCCAATTACTTCAACAGGGACTACACGCCTTTCGCGGCGACCGGAGTGACCGTGCCTGAGGCGATGTACGATGACTTCGTGAAGGCGGCGGCTCCTCTGGAGGGCGCGTCGGCATATCCCTTCACGGTTTCAAAGAGAGAGGGAGAGCCCGGGGAGAGGCCGCGCAGCGCAGGCGGTTCGGACCATGCGTATTTCGCGATGGAGGGCGTGCCTACGGTCAGTTTCAGGCTCAGCGACCCTGAGGGCAACGACTTCAGCTACGGTGAGATATGGCACACTGAGAGGGACAATTACGAGAAGAGCATAGCGCCTTGCCAGGAGCAGTCGGCCCTGGTTACGGCAATAGTGATGTACGGTCTGGGAAATCTCGACCACCTGCTCAGCCGAGAGGGTCTGTACAAAGACTGAACGGGGAGTCGAAATCTCTGAAAAGAGGATGTTTCAGGTCCTTGGGCGAGAGTATGGCATCTTCCGGAGCGACTTTCCAGTCTATCCCGAGTGAAGGGTCGTTCAGAAGTATGCCGCCTTCCGCCTGAGGGGCATAATGGCCGTCGCACTTGTACTGGAAGAGGGCGGTCTCGCTGAGGACCGAGAATCCGTGGGCGAAACCCTTGGGGATGAAGAGCTGGAGATGGTTTTCGTCGCTGAGTTCGACAGCAAAATGGCGGCCGTAGGTGGGCGATCCCTTCCTTATGTCCACAGCCACATCGAGAACCCTGCCCTTGACGCATCTGACAAGTTTCGCCTGTGCATACGGCGGTTTCTGGAAATGGAGTCCCCGGATCACACCGTAGCTTGAGAGGGATTCATTGTCCTGCACGAAAAGGACTCCGGGCAGCGCTTCCTCATAGCGCCTTGAGGAGTAGGTTTCGCAGAAGTATCCCCTCCCGTCCCTGAATATGTCAGGTTCGATCAGCAGCAGGCCGTCTATCTCAGTTCTTGTCAGTTTCATTCTTGAGCATATTGCTTATACACTTTTCGAGCGAGGCTTCCCAATGTGGGACATTCAAGCCGAAAGTCTTCTTTATCAATGTTTTGTCCAGTACCGAATAGGCCGGTCTCCTGACTGGTGACGGATATTCTGAACTGTGGCAGGGCAGTACTGTGCAGCGATCCGAGTTGCCTCCCAGCATAGCGCACTTCCTCGCGAAATCGAACCACGAGCACACGCCTTCGTCGCTGAAATGATAGGTCCCGCTGTGCGGATACGGCCTCCCGCTCCTTCTGCTGTCCTCCAGCACCGCCATTATGGCTTCAGCCAGGTCCAGGGCATAGGTCGGGGTGCCTGTCTGGTCGAACACCACCCTAACCTGCGGCTTGGATGAGGTCAGGTTCAGCATGGTCCTGCAGAAATTCCTGCCATATTCGGAATACAGCCATGCGGTTCTGATGATTACATGGTCGCAGCCCGAGGCCCTGACAGCCATCTCACCGCGGAGTTTCGTGTCGCCATATACACTGGTCGGGGCGCAAGGCATGTCTTCGGTGTATGGCAACGGAGAGTCGCCGCCGAAGACGTAGTCGGTGGATATGTGGATGAGCAGGCCGCCTCGAGGCGCGAGGGCTCCGGCGAGTATGCCGGGGGCTTCAGAGTTGAGACGCCCGGCTGCAGCGGCATCGTTCTCCGCCGCATCGACATTGGTGTAGGCTGCGCAGTTCACAATCACATCCACCTGACGCTCAGCGATAAAGGCCTCCACCGCCGCGGCATCCGTAATGTCCAGCAGCTCTGTCTCAAACCCCTCGGGAGTCACGACATCCGCAAAAATGAACTCATCCGCAGCGCCGGTCGCAACCTGGCGCATCTCCCTGCCCAGCTGGCCGTTCGCCCCGGTAACCAAAACTCTCCTTTTCATCTCATTTCCCGTCATGACTGCAAAGATAATGATTTTTAAGTTTACATAGCTGGACCCGTTTTTTCCAAAACAAACGTTATAAAAAAAACTGCACCCCCGCCAGAAAGGCCTGGAAAAGGGGTAACCCCGGCGGAACGGGCCAAAAGTTGTAAATTATAGTCCACCTATGAATTTGCAACTTTGCGCAGCATTTCGCAACTTTGGAGCATGGCAACTGAGACTGAAAGAAAATTTCTGGTGTGCGGCGACTTCAGGCCGTATGTGACCGGGTCTCTGCGGACGGTGCAGGGTTATCTCTGCTCGGACAGGGTGAGGACGGTTAGGGTCAGGATAATGGGAGACAAGGGTTTCCTGACGGTGAAGGGGCGGCCGAAAGAGGGCCATCTAGGCCGTTTCGAGTGGGAGAAGGAGATCAGCGTGGAGGATGCGGAGCAACTGCTTGGTCTGTGCATGAGCGGCATAATCGACAAGACCAGACATCTTGTCCCCGTGGGTTCCCATCTGTTTGAAGTGGATGAGTTCCACGGTGACAATGAAGGACTTACGGTGGCGGAAGTGGAGCTCGGGGACGAGAACGAGGCTTTCGAGAGGCCGTCCTGGCTCGGAGAAGAAGTGACCGGCGATCCGAGATATTTCAATTCAGCGCTCTCGGCGAACCCCTACTGCAACTGGAAGGACTAGAACCTCAGGCTGACAGGATGTCCTGCCGGAAGCGGGAAGCGCAGCCTGCCGTCGGGATCCCTGACGGGCCTGACCCTGCGTCCGTCGACATAAAGGGCGGGAGTACCGGAAAGGCCTGCGATTTTCTCCAC
Organism: Bacteroidales bacterium; assembly: GCA_016295455.1. Classification (GTDB taxonomy): domain Bacteria; phylum Bacteroidota; class Bacteroidia; order Bacteroidales; family UBA932; genus Cryptobacteroides. The sequence goes on along the minus strand of JAEDLE010000014.1, from coordinate 3,185 downwards.
CAGCAGTTCCGTCGGAATTTCAGCGGGACTGCCGTCAGGCAGCACGGTCGCTTCCGTCACGAAATCCAGACGCTTCATCCCTTTGTCCAGCGCCATCTCCACGCCTTCGGCAAAATGCCCTCCGCGGACTTCAAGCCCGAAGCGGACTTTGTCCGTCACGGCAAAGAATCTTGTAAGTGTCTCATTTTCAGGAATAATACCATAATCGTCACCAGTCTCAAGCGACCCACCGTAGACAAAAGGTCCGAAAAGAGGGTCTGTTACGAATATGGTAGCGGCGCTTCTGGTGACGGCACACATTCCGAGGTCGCCTTCGCCGCAGTATCTCCACGGACCGCGGGCCTCCAGGGTGCCTATCCAAGCCTGGCCGGATTTGAGCGGCATGTATGACATGCCGAGCGCTCCGTCCTTCTCCCTGCCCGGCTGCCAGAATCCGTATCCGGACTCCTCATCCCCGGCGTTCATCATTCCGTACTGGGCGAGACAGCTGCTGTAACCCAGTCTTATCCAGTCATATGGCTCTGCGGCATAGCGTATGCCGTAGTCCAGGAGAGAAGAACCTCCCATCCTGGTCATATAGGTCAAAAGACTCCAGTCGGAAGAGTTGAAGAAGTCGCTTCCAAGCAGGAACCACTGGTTCTCCAGCACTCCCCTGCAGGCCAGATTGGCCAGATTCTGCCTGTCCATGAACGCGGCGGTGGCAGCAGGGTCAATGCCGTGCCTGTCGGCATATTTGACAAGGGCATAGGTCGATTCGAATGCAGTGCGGTCGGCGGCATATTCTGAGCGGTACGGATACTTGTCGCCGTGCAGGAAATAGTCGACTTTCTTCTCCCAGTTCCTCCTGAGGGTGTCGGCTTCGGCAGTTCGGCCGACGGCCTGAAGTTCGTCGATTATTTCAGGGATGACCAGTTCGTTGTAGGCACCCCATTTGAAGGTCTCGTAATAGTCCCCCAGCAGGGCGTCCGGATAGATGAAGTACACCCTGGCGGTATGGTAGGCCCGGTCGAGATACTCATCTGCGGTCGCAAGGCGGGAAAGGGACGGATAGTCCCTGGCAATCTTGTACATCTCCCACCAGAGCATGATCACATGAGGATAGTCATAGGTGCGCCATACCCTCATCGTCTCCGTCTTGTAGTCCGTCTGGGTGAGGCGCAGGTCCTGATGGCGGTTGATGTACCAGTTCGGAGTGCCGTAAACGCCGTATTCATACGGATGCTCGTCGCCCGTACGCTGGAGGCCGCCCCAGACGAAGCGGGAGATATGGTACTCGAGGGACTCGATTTCCCGGGCATCGGGCCAGACCGCATTCTTCGAAGCTATGAAAGGGGCTTTCCCGAGTATGGGGTCGTCGCTGGCAAGGAAATATGTCAACTTCTCGTCATAGAAGTCGGGATTGTCAGGCCCGCGCAGTTCGCCTGCGACCATATCATATTCCCCGTACAGCCCGTCGTACCAGCGGCCGGTATCCCTGAACTGCTGACGCTCAGTCAGAAAGGCTGAACGCTTGAGCATCAGTTCCTTCGCAGGAAGACAGCTGAAGAATTCGAGATAAGTCCTGCGTCCGCCGTCGAAGTTGACCGTCAGCATATTCTCGCCCAGCCTCGCAAAATTAACAGCGTATATGTGGGTGTCGCCCTCGGAGCGTATATGCCTGAGAACGGTCTCATCCGGGAATTCCGCCCCGATGGAGTCTATGCCGCCCCTGCATCTCAGCGAGAAGAGCGCTTCGGTCCCCCTCGGCACTGTCATGCCGGGAACCACCTTGGTGTCCACGGAGCCATATTCATAAAGCATGTCGCGCATCTGCGCGTAACTGTCGGCGGTCAGGAAAGTGAAGCCGTAGGTCCTGCTGTCGCCCGGGGCGAGCGTGTCGGAGCTGTGTGCCTGACGCCAGGTTCCGGCAGTGTTGCCGCCTCCGGTCCTGGAGGAACGGATGAAGGCATAGTAACGGCCGCGGTTGAGATTGTCGTAATACTCGAGCGGAGTGCCTTTGTCCGGGAGGAGCATAATGTACGGAGCCTCACCGTTGTACCTCGTGAAATAGAAGAATGAGGCGTCCCCGCTCACGAATGCGTGTTTGATGAACGAACGTTCGAATATCTCGTCAGGGTCTTCTCCCCCGTCGTTTTTCCAAGGTATGCACACGGCGAGGTCACCGATTTCCACCGGGTAGCGGCTGTTGTTCGCCACCTTTATCTCCCATCTCACGCACTCGCCCTCAAGGGAAAAGGACTGGCGCAGCTCCATTGCCCCGCCTATGCCTTCATCAGTGTATATAACTCTGTCACAGCCGAATGAAGCCTTGCGTCCGCTGTTTTTCAGTGTCTGCCACAATCCGTCCCTGACCTTGTACGTCAGGAGCACATCCCCCAGCAGTTCCCCAGAAACGAGGTCCGCCCCATAAGGGTCGGATGCGGAAAAGAGCCCGCGTATGCCGAGCGAATCATAACTGAAGGTCCAGGACTGTCCGGAACATTGCCCCTCAACGCCGGAAGACGGAACGGATGCGAGGGAAATCGGGGCGGAAGCGAGGGTATATGCCAACGTGAGGACTGCCGCCGCTGTGAGGAAGTTGCGTTTCATCGGGTATGTGTCTTATATGATGCCCCAATATAAGCATTTTTGGACTCAACACTATGCCTGTAGGGTGGAATTTGGAGCAAGAACTGCGGAAAGCCCTGAATTCCAGACTCAGATTATGCCTGAGAAAAGTGAGGCGCCTATGACGGTGAGCAGTCCGCAGACGACTATCGACAGGCTGCTCATGGCACCCTCCACCGCGCCTATTTCCATGGCTTTGGCCGTGCCTACTGCATGCGAGCTGGAACCTATGGCTATGCCCTTGGCGATAGGCTCTTCAATCCTGAAAAGCTTGAGAACCGCTTCAGCCAGGACATTGCCTATGACTCCGGTGATGATTATCACCACCACGGCAAGGGAGACATATCCCCCGAGTTCATCGGCCACACCCATACCTATGGCGGTAGTTATGGATTTGGGAAGGAAGGTGACGTAGGTCTTGTGGTCGAACCTGAAGAGCAGGGCCAGCAGCAGTATGCAGACCAGGCTTGATACCACACCTGACACTATGCCCGCCACCACCGCTTTCCAATGCTTCTTCAGCAGGTTGATCTGCTGGTACAGCGGAACGGCAAGACAGATGGTTGCAGGGGTCAGGA
>JAEDLE010000059.1 GCA_016295455.1 Bacteroidales bacterium | reverse complement strand
ATCGAGCAAAAAGATGTATATTAGTGCTCAATTTATTTGGAATTCAACATAGAGGAATATGTATGCAAATTAACGTTCCCCTCTCACAATACCTTGACCAGTGTTAAGGTGATTGGCAATCTTGTATTGCACGACTCTGTTTGGCTTTCTGCTCATGACCTGTCACTGAAAAGGTTCAATGGAAGAAGAGGAAACCGAAGTAGATGCGGGGGCCGTGCGGCAGCATGCTGCCACCGCCCAGGGCGCAGAGGTAATCGATTTTGACGGTCAGATGCATAGGCTCAGATACGATGAAATCGCAACCCGCAAAAGGGTCTATGGCCATGAATCCCTGTCTATGGTAACGTGTGCCCCCAATCGGAGCCCAGGGTGATTCAGGCTCTTCGAACATCAGGAGCGTTGTATTGACACCTCCGCCGACCGTGAGCCCGGCATAGGGTTGAAGCTTGCCGATGACTGTACGGACATCAGCAAGCAGACCGCCCCATCCATATTTCAGATAACTGCCGTTCCCACGCTGATCCAATGTCGACACGTAGCCTTCCGTTCCTACCCTGAAATGCTCTCCCAGGTGCATACGGATAACTCCGCCTATGCCCTTGGGAGCGCCTTTCGCCTTGTACCCGATTCCATCGAGATTGCCGGAAATATACCCGCTGTGCAACATCATGCCGCCGTCAAAACCCCGAATCGTTTTCTGTTCCTGAGCCGCTGTAGCAATCGTCATCAGCAAGCATAATATGGATATGGCTATCTGTTTCATGAAGGACCCGTTCCTACAAGTTCCATACCACTAGCTGATAGGTCTGTATTTAGGAACCAGGGCCTTCATGATGCTCCATGCGAGGAGGTAAGCGACTCCGCAGAAGCAGAATACGATGAAATACCCTGCAGGCTTGCCGGTGAAGCCGAGGAAACTGAAGGCGGCTCCGGCATTCTCTGCATATGTAAACAGGTTACCTGCAACTTTCTGGATTATCATGGAACCCATACCTCCTGCCATGGTGCCGATTCCGGTGATGGTGGCTATGGTAGTCTTGGGAAACATGTCCCCGATGGTACTGAAGAGGTTTGCGGACCAGGCCTGATGCCCGGCTCCCGCAAGACCGATGAGAATTGCGGGCCACCAAGGCGAATTGAGGCTGATTCCCAAAGGCTGTGCGAAAAGGGCCGCTATCGGGAAGAAAGCGAATATGAGCATCGCGAGCATCCTGCCCTGATATGGATGCATGCCCTTCTTTTCAACGAAAAGCTTCGGGAGATAACCTCCGAAGATGGATATCACGGTCACGATGGCATATAGCGTGAAAATCAGCGCCTGTCCCTTGCCCGAAGTTGCCGGGGCATTGAACTGGTTGGAGAAATATGAAGGAGCCCAGAACAGGAAGAACCACCATACTCCGTCAGTGAAGAACTTGCCGGCTATGAAGGACCAGGTCTGTCTGTATTTGAAGCACTGGAGGAAAGGAATCGCCTTCTGCACCGTCTTCTCCTCCTTCTCAACCTCCCGGCCAGCATCATCCTGATGCATATATGCAAGTTCGGCCTCGTTTACGTGAGCGCTGTTTTCCGGCTTGTCATACATGAACGCCCAGAAGAACATCCAAATGAAGCCAAGGCCTCCGATAATGATGAATGCCCACTCCCAGCCGAGGCTGACGGCAAGAGGCGGAATGCAGAGAGGTGCTGCAAGTGCACCCACCGAAGCGCCGGCATTGAAAATCGAAGTGGCGAATGCGCGGTCTTTCTTCGGGAAATACTCCGCCGTAACCTTGATTGCCGCAGGGAAGTTCCCCGCCTCTCCCAGAGCGAGTATGCCCCTGCAGAGCATGAACAGGTACACGGAAGTGGTGGATATGGCCAGGGCGGCGTTCGATGCAATTTCCATCCCCCTGAGGGCCATCACATCCTCGCCTGTAATCATCGAGGTCACCACTCCGCAGGCTGCGTGCAGGCAGGCGCCGAATGACCATACGCCTATGGCGATGAGATAGCCCTTCTTTGTGCCCATCCAGTCCACGAACTTGCCCGCAAAGAGGCAGGCTATGGCGTAGAAGATGGAAAAGAAGGAGGTTATTGTTCCGTAATTCGCATCAGTCCAGTGGAATTCCGGCTTAATGAATTCCTCGTAGGTAAGGGAGAGGACCTGGCGGTCCAGATAGTTGACGGTAGTGGCTACAAACAGCAACGAGCATATCCACCAACGCCAATTGGTCATCAGTTTGGTCTGTGTGTCATTCATGGGTTTGATTGTGTTATCTGAGTTCGCAAATGCAGAACCCAAATTATCTTACTTCTGCTATAATATCGAGCGCGGTCCTGCAAAGTCCGGTTATACGGTCCCAGTCAGCCGAGGCGACCGCATCCTTCGGAAACAGATTGCTGCCCATGCCTACGCAGGTCACTCCGGCCTTGAACCAGGCCTCGAGGTTCTCCCTTTCCGGCTTCACGCCGCCTGTAACCATGATCTGGCTCCAAGGCATAGGCGCACGCAGTCCCTTCACGAAAGCTGGACCGAGTACATCGCCCGGGAAGACCTTGCAGAGGTCACAACCTGCCTCCTGAGCAGCTCCAACCTCCGAAACCGTACCGCAGCCCGGGCAGTATGGAATGAGTCTTCTGTTGCAGACAGGAGCTATTTCCTGATTGAATAGCGGACCGACCACGAAATTGGCTCCCAGCTGGATATACATTGCCGCGGTCGGCGCATCCACCACCGAACCGACTCCGACTATCATACCCGGAAGCTCCTTCCGGGCATATTTGACCAGTTCCCCGAATACTTCCTGCGCGAAATCGCCGCGATTAGTGAATTCAAATGCACGGACGCCACCGTCATAACAAGCCTTGAGAACGTGCTTCGCCGTCTCCGCATCGCTATGATAGAACACCGGAACCATACCGGTTTCCTTCATGGTCTGGATGACCTGGATTTTGCTGTATGTTGCCATTTTGTCTATGTTGTTCCTGATGCTTTATCTTTGTACCCTGCCGTTCGCGTTTCCGCCTGCAAGACTGAGGACCTCCTCCTTGCTGACGAGATTGAAATCTCCGTTGACAGTGTGCTTGAGGGCTGATGCCGCCACTGCGAATTCGAGTGCAGCCGCCTGGTCGCCCGGATATTCGAGCATTCCATGGATGAGGCCTCCCGAGAATGAATCCCCGCCACCGACACGGTCGATTATGGGGTTGATCTCATATCTCCTTGACTGATAGAACTCCTTTCCGTCGTATATCAGGGCCTTCCATCCGTTGAACGTCGCAGAATATGACTCACGGAGCGTGGACACCACATATTTGAAACCGAACTCTTCCATCATCTGCCTGAATATGCCCTCGTAACCGGCAGCATCGGTATTGCCGCCTTCGACATCCGCTTCAGGCTTGAAGCCCAGGCAGAGTTCCGCATCCTCCTCGTTGCCTATGCAGACATCCACATATTTCATCAGAGGACGCATCACTGAGATGGCCTTCTCGGAAGTCCAGAGTTTCTTGCGGAAATTCAGGTCCACGGACACCGTCACCCCGTGACGTTTGGCAGCTTCACACGCCAGCCTGGTAAGTTCTGCAGCCTTGTCGGATATGGCAGGGGTTATGCCGGACCAGTGGAACCAGCTTGAACCTTCCATTATGCTGTCGAAATCGAAATCGGAAGGATCCGCCTCGGCTATAGCTGATCCCGCCCTGTCATATATCACCTTGGACGGTCTCATGGAAGCTCCTGTTTCAGCATAGTACAGGCCAATACGGTTTCCTCCCCTGCATATATAATCGGTCTTCACTCCGTATTTCCTGAGTGCATTGACCGCTATCTGTCCTATCTCGTGCTTTGGGAGCTTGGTTACATAATAGGCATCATGCCCGTAATTCGCGAGGCTGACAGCCACGTTCGCCTCACCGCCTCCCGGTATGATACGGAATGATTCAGACTGGATGAACCTGTCATTGCCTTCCGGACTGAGCCGGAGCATGATTTCTCCGAATGTTATTACTTTTGCCATCGTGATTGATAATTGATATGCAAAAGTACGGATAATCCGTCAAATTCGTGACCGTTCACGGATTTTTTTCAGCATATTCCTTGCAAACAGGCATGGCCTCGAAAAAATATTGTTGGAACGGGCAAGATATTTCCGTGAACGGGCACGGAATTGCCTTGTTTTTTTGTATTTTTGAGGCATTATAAACAGATGACAATATCATAAACTTAATACCATGCCTTTCATCCACGATGATTTCATGCTCTCAAACGATTATGCCAGAGAGCTTTACCATGATAGCGCTGAGAATTTGCCTATCATTGACTACCACTGTCACCTCGTGCCTCAGCAGATTGCCGATAACATCCGGTTCCGTGACATCACCCAGCTTTGGATAGTTGACGGCCACGCCGGTGACCACTATAAATGGCGCGCGATGAGGGGAAACGGTGTTCCTGAGGAGTATATCACCGGAGAGCGCAGTTCGTGGGAGAAATTCGAGAAATGGGCGGAAACCATCCCCTACACTCTCCGCAACCCCCTCTATCACTGGACGCATCTCGAACTCAGCCGCGTCTTCGGAATAGACAAACTGCTCAAGCCGGAAACGGCAAGGGAGATATTCGAAGAATGCAACGCCAAGCTGGCTCTTCCTCAGTACAGGGGACAGGGTCTGATCAGGAAGTTCGGAGTCGAGACCGTCTGCACGACTGACGATCCTGCTGACGACCTCCGTTACCATAGACATATACTCGAACATCCTTTCGGTGTGAAGGTGATTCCGGCATGGCGTCCGGACAAGGCTATGGCCATTGAGGACCCTGTTTCATACAAGGCTTATATCGAAAGGCTCGGAGAGGCTGCAGATATGGAAATCAGCTCATATTCAGGACTTAAGGAGGCTCTCAAGAAACGTCACGACTTTTTCGCTTCAGTAGGATGCAAGCTTTCGGACCATGGTCTGGATACCTTCTATGCAGCTGATTATAAAGAGAGTGAAATCGAAGCCATATTCAAGTCGGTACTCGAGGGGAAGAAGGTTTCCGACGAGGAGATTGCAAAATTCCGCAGCGCCTTTCTCCTTGACCAGGCAGTGATGGATGCGGAGGCCGGATGGGTACAGCAGTTCCATGTCGGAGCCATCAGGAACAACAATGCCAAGATGTTCAAGGCCATAGGCCCTGACACCGGATATGATGCAATCCACGATCTTCCGTGCGCGGCCGCAGGCCACAGGTTCTTCAGCCGACTTGCCGAACAGGACAAGCTCGCCAAGACCATACTCTACAACCTGAATCCGAAGGACAACGAGGTGCTTGCCACGATGGCATATACCTTCAATGACGGGACTTATCCGGGCAAGATGCAGCTGGGTGCGGGCTGGTGGTTCCTTGACCAGGAGGACGGCATGCGCAAGCAGATGAATGCGCTCAGTTCGCTGGGGCTTCTCAGCCGCTTCGTGGGTATGCTCACCGACTCGCGCAGTTTCATCAGCTATCCGCGCCACGAGTATTTCCGAAGGATACTCTGCGACCAGCTTGGACGTGACCTCGCTGACGGAAAACTGCCGGTTTCAGATATGAACTTCATCCACAAGATGGTAAAGGACATCTCCTATTTCAACGCAAAGAACTATTTCGATTTCTGACATACGCGAATCCCCCGTCGTTCCCGGCAGAAGCAGCTGCAGCGAAGAATCCGATCCTGCAACCTATCCATTTGCCGGCGGGTATGCCCGTGACCTGGGGTCTCATATCACAGTCACATCTCTCTTGAGCATTACAAGGACATCACCTGCATAGAGTATGGTATTTCCGTTGGGAATTATCTTTTCATCCCCCCTTTGAATCATCACCAGAAGACTTCCCTCCTTTTGCGGATATTCACTTACTCTGTGACCGGCCCACTTGCTGTTATCCGACAACGTTTGACGGACAAGGCAGTCCGTGTTCTGATCCCGGAATGAGCGGGTGCAAAGAACCACCTCGTCACCGCTTTCCAGCAAGGTGCTGCCTTTCGGGACTATGCGCTTATCGCCGCGCACTATGAGTACGGCAAGGCAATCTTGCGGCAAGCCCAAATCCTTGATCTGACGATTGTTCCAGCGGCTTGTCTCTGTTATGCATATGGCGCCGAAGGACATTTCCGCATTCTGGCTGAAGTCGCTGAAGGTCGTCATGACATCTTCGCCCGTATCCGTCATCCCGGTAGCCTTGGCTGCGGCAGGAACAAGCGATCCCTGTAATGCGATGGACAACAGCACAATACAGAACACTATGCTGAATATGTCGTTTTGCAGCGCGACTCCGGATGTCAGGATATTGATCGCGAACACTATCGATGCCGCCCCGCGAAGTCCGACAAAAGAAATCAGTGCCATCTGCTTGAGAGGGTATTTTCTGAAAGGGAGCAGAATGCCGCATACAGCCAGCGGACGTGCCGCAAACGTAAGAAATCCGAATATGAGCAGGGCCGGGAGCAGTGAGTGAAGCAGATTCGACGGTATCGCCAGCATTCCAAGCAGGAAGAAGATGACTATCTGCATGAGACTGGTGACGGCATCGAAGAAAGATACCAGATGTTTCCGCCCGGGAAACTCAGTATTGCCAAGGACGATACCGACAATATATGCGCTCAGATAGCCGTTGCCTCCGACCAGTTCCGGCAGTGCGTATGACACAAGTGCAATGGCGATGAACAGCAGCATATCGAATCCGTTGCTCTGGAACCTGATTCGTTTCAGGAGAGACACCGCGCACAACGATATCACCAGTCCGCCGGCGGCACCGAACCCCATCTGAGATATTATCTGCCATATCATGCCTCCGGCCGCGATGCCGTCACTGAAAAGTGACAGCATTACGGCCGTGAGCATATATGACATAGGGTCGTTAGAACCGCTTTCCACCTCAAGAAGAGGTGCGCTGTTATTCTTCAGGCCCAACCTGCGGGAACGGAGAATGAAGAATACCGTTGCCGCATCGGTGGAGCTGATAACTGCACCCATCAGAAGGCTCTCCAGCAGGCTCCAGCCCAGCGCGATATTGCAGAACAACCCGACGAGGAGCGCAGTCAGGGCTACCCCGACTGTTGCGAGCAGCCCTGCTTCCACGGCAACAGGTCTGGCAGATTTCCATCTCGTCCCGAAGCCGCCATAGAACATGATGAAGATAAGTGCTATGGTACTTATGTCTCCTACTATCCGCCCCCAATGCGAAGCGAATTCGTCATACCGGCAGCCGCACAGAAGCCCGAGCATAAGGAAGAATAGCAGCACGGGTATCCCGACTTTTCCGGAAAACCTGTTGAAGAATATGCAGGTAACGACTATCGCCGAGAATATCAGAAGGAACAGTGTCATATGTATCAAATCATTGAAATCAGTCTTTGCGCCCTGACTCCGTCGAGTCTGATGATGCCGGTAGCAGGTTCATAAGTATAATTGCAGAAATCGTACATTTGCGCATATGCCACGTTTTCATCCTTGTTGAAATATACGTCGAGTCTGACGGTACCACCTTCATTCCCCCGCCTTAACGTGGGCGCAGTATTCTTTCCTTCCAGAAAATCCAGCAAAGACGTTCTGCAGGTTTTGCATATGTCCTCAGATTTTTTGGTCAACAGGACAGCTTCGCCTTCCATTATGTATGCACCCTTGTATATGACGAACATGCTCAATCCGCATATTCCTATGCATATACCCAGTCCCATATTGACAAAGAACAGGCCGACTCCGGCCAGAAGAACCATTGATGATATTGCGAGATCCTTTCCTGTGTGGATCTGTTTGAGATTGTATTCCATTGTCTTGAATTATTATTGATTGCATTTTTCACACCGCGCCGAACATGATTCGTGGTCTGGCCGAACCAAGTATTCACTGTAGGCATATCTCATCTCCCTGTCATTGACAGACAGCAGTAATATGCAGCGGATACGAGCAGCATAAGGGCTCCTTCCCATCGGTCTATGCGGCATTTTCGGCCGGTATATGCCCAAAGCAGCGGCAGCACGCAACTGGCAAAGAGGATTCCGGCATCGACAAGGCTGATTCCCCCGAATGACAGTGGAGTGATTACCGAACAGCATCCGAGGATCAGCAGGATGTTGAACACGTTGGATCCCAGTATGTTCCCCAGAGCCATCTGTCCCCTGTGCTTGGCCGCAGCCACTATGCAGGTGGCGAGTTCGGGCAATGAAGTACCGCCTGCGAGTATGGTCACTGCTATGAACTTGTCGCTTACACCCAAACGTCTAGCAAGGTCAGTTGCAGAATCGACGAAAAGGTTGCCGCCGAAGATGAGTCCGGCCAGTCCGGCGGCGACCGACATGATGGCAAGAGGCAGTTTCATCTTACTGTGTTCAGACGGTTCTGCCAGCCCTTTTGAGTCGAACCTGAAACATGAGTAAAGATACACGCCGAAAAGAAAAAGGAAAACTATGCCTTCTGCTCTTGACAGTGAATCTGCACCGCCTATGCCCAGCAAGGTTTTGCTCATTCCGAAAAGCAGAAGGATGACAGTGACCGCCAGGGTCGAAGGTATATCCCTCCTGAGATTCCCTTCTGTCATCGATACCGGCATCAGAGCCGCTGTGATGCCCAGAATGAAGAGGGTGTTGAATATATTCGAGCCTATGACATTGCCAACAGATATGTCTGCGTTGCCCTGCAGGGCTCCGGTCAGACTTACGACAAGTTCCGGACAGGATGTTCCGAAACCAACGACAGTAAGGCCTATGACGAATTCGCTGACGCCTGCCTTTCTCGCAATTGCAGAAGCCCCGTCCACAAGCCGGTCAGCGCCAAGGACTAGTAGCCCCAGGCCGGCCAGCAGCAAAATGATTGTCATTGCTGATGTTATTTATGTTGATACTGATATTGTTCAGCCATTTACCAAAA
>JAEDLE010000058.1 GCA_016295455.1 Bacteroidales bacterium | reverse complement strand
TTACAGAATTCTATTACATTTGCGTTACTAAAACACTAGACAATATGGCAAAGTGCGTCCTGGTATCAGGCGGAGCCGGTTTCATCGGCAGTCACGTCACCGTTGAACTCATACAGGCAGGATACGATGTAATCGTTGCGGACGATATGTCGAACTGCGACCTGACCTGTTTCGAAGGTGTGAAGAAAATAACAGGCAGGGAAGACCTTCCGTTCGTTAAGATGAATTTCTGCGAGGAAGAGTCAGTCAATGCTCTGTTCAATGACCACCAGATAGATGCGGTCATCCACTTCGCAGCCTTCAAGGCTGTGGGAGAATCGGTTGCGGAACCGCTGAAATACTACGGCAACAACCTCGTCAGCTTCATGAACGTCCTTCAGGCGGCGAGGATCAAGGGCAGTGCAGTGCTGTTCTCATCCAGCGCGACCGTATATGGCGAACCGGATATACTTCCGGTGACAGAGCGGAGTCCCCGTCAGAGTGCAACATCCCCTTACGGCAACACCAAGCAGATATGCGAAGACATGCTCCGCGACTCCGTGAAGGCATATGACGGACTCAGGGGCATAGCCCTCCGCTACTTCAATCCTATAGGCGCACATCCGTCAGCCCTCATAGGTGAACTCCCGAGAGGTGTGCCGAACAACCTCGTGCCGTTCATAACCCAGACCGCCATAGGAAAGAGAGAATGCCTGAGCATATTCGGAAACGACTATCCGACCCCTGACGGAACCTGCCAGAGGGATTACATCGACATAGTGGACCTGGCCAAGGCCCATGTCTGCGCGGTGTCAAGGATGCTCGACGGAAAGATGAAGGAAGACTACGAGATCTTCAACATAGGTACAGGAAAGCCGTTGTCAGTCCTGGAGCTGGTCAACGCATTCCAGAAAGTGAACGGTGTCAGACTGAACTACCGCTTTGCCCCTCGCAGAAGCGGCGATGTGACCGCCATCTGGGCCGATCCTTCCCTCGCCAACAGGGAACTCGGATGGAAGGCGGAGCGCAGCATAGAGGAAACCCTTGCCGCCGCCTGGGCCTGGGAGCAGAAACTCGCAAATAAATAAGTCAGCCGGCGGGCCGATAAGCCGCCGAAAAGCAAATGTCCACGGAAGAGAGCGTCCGTGGACATTTGCGTTAATACCGATTCTCCCGCCTTCCATATGGCTTTTCCGTCATCCATCTGGAACGTCATTCCACATCCGGCCTGATCCGTCCGTCATCGACCCAGCCCTTCCGCTTTCCATCTGACCCATGCGCATACCTGTCATCCACCTGGAACGCCCGCAATGAATGGAGGTCTCCTGTTCCGCCCCGCCGTTCCAGGTAGCGTCAAATTGCTTCCACCTGGCACACCCATCTTGAATAGGACTATGCCTGAGCCACAAGCCCGTTCCAGGTGGAAGTCACAATCTCCACCGACCACACTCCCTGTCTCTCGCATCCCCACAATCCATCCCCACAATCCATCCCCACAATCCATCCCCACAATCCATCCCTACCACCCATCCCTACCACCCATCCTCACCATCCATCCCCACCGCCCATCCTTACTACCCATCCCCACCACCCATCCCTACCACCGGCCACACAAAAAAGAACGACCGATAAACCTTCTGATTTATCGGTCGTTCTTCGTCTTCTGTGTCGAAGCTGCGGCTAGGCCTTGGTGACGATTTCGCTCAATCTTTCGTAAAGCGCATCAACCTTTTCGCACATCTCCTTGCGCAGTCCCGCATAGTAAGCGGCCTTCCTGCCCTCGATACACTCGTTGGCCTTGTCCTTCATATCATTGTAAAGGTCCACAGCCTCCTCGATGACAGCTGCAACCTCATCGGTAGCCTTGTGAGGATTTATGGCGAGGAAAAGAGTGCAGTCATCTACAAACTCTCCGACAACGTACTCGACGTCCTTCTTGAAATCTCTTAAATTCATAGTAGTTGAAATTTATCCTTAAAGTAAAGTAAAAAAAACCAAAAAACAAAATTTCAGCTGATTTACATAACGGATTCCTATTCCTCCCCACAGAGACGGCGCACGGCAAGAAGCCTATGCATATTCTCATAACAATCTGGTCTTGAGTCAATAAGAGAATTGATACGGACCAGTTGCGAAGCATGTACCATTCTCCCTTCACCTATGTATATGCCAACGTGGCTCACTTTTCCTGTCTCCGGATTTCCGAAGAATATCAGGTCGCCTCTCTTCAGGGCGGAGCAGTTCCCGGCACGGATACCTGTCGTGTCCACTGCCGTGCCCAGGCGGGCCTGGGCCGAAGCATTGCGGGGCAGAATCCTTCCGTTCATCCTGAAACAGAATGAGCTAAGGCCGCTGCAGTCGAAACCCTTTGGAGATGCGCCGCCCCACAGATATGGGATGCCCAAGTGCCTGAGCGCCTCGTCTGCCACGGCGTCGCCCGTGCAGCGCTGCGACGCTTTCCAGTCCTCCAACTTCATCAGTGCTGACTTCTGCACCCAGCCCGATCTTCCCGATACGGTGCAGACATACCTGAAACCCCTGCATGAGGACTTCTTCTCCCGACCCGTCTTTTCCGATGCGTCCATCCCTTGTCCGGAGCCCCTGCGGACATCCGTTCCGTCCAGCGGCACATCCCCCCATCCTGACCTTCCCGATACGATGCTGACATACCCGGAGCCACTGCGGGCGGCCATACCGACCAGCAGCACATCTCCCCTGACCAGGTCCGAGACCATAGGCGAAGACTTCTTCGGAGCAGAATGCACGGTGGCATATTCGGAAAGGCAGACAAGCTTGGGAGATGCCTCGTAGGCTTTCATCTCCTCTATGTCCATCTCTTTGAGTGCCAGGGCATTGACCCAGGCTGTGTAGCCGTCGTCGCAGAGGACCTTGCGCCAGTAGTCCCGCCTTTCCAGAACTTTCACGGCAGCACCCATAAGAACTTCCGTTCCCATCTCTGCGGTATAGTCCGGCGCTTCCCTCAGGTGCGCCACAGACAGGTCCACAACTGCAAGACTGTCTTTCCCTGCGCCAGGGTTCCCCACTGAAAGGACAGGCGTGAGGGCTGCCGGGCTGTCCTTGTCCACAGCCTCCTGTCCAAAGCCGGATACGGCAGTGATGCACAGCGCCAGAGTGGCGACACAATAACGTAATATGCCAATCTTCATCATGAGCGTAATATTCCAATCTTCATCATGAGCGTAATATGCCAATTATCACAAAGCTGCTCCTTGGTAAGTGTCCCTTTCTTCAAGCCTGCGGTCCAGCATCTGGAGTATCTGGAAATTCCGCACCAGACCCCATTTCGTCTCACGGACAAAGCGCGGCGGCACCTCGCCCGCAATGCGCTCAATGTACAGGTCCGGCCTCAGCCTTTCGAGCATATCTATAATAAAATCAATGTATTCCGGAAGCGCCAGCTCCAGAAAACGCTCCGGATGTGCATCATGCTCCGCCTCCATGCGGGTGCCTTTGACAAACTGCAGCTGGTGGAACTTCACCGACAGCAGCGGCAGCTCGTTTATCCGGGCACACTGGTCCAGCAGCATCTGCCTCGTCTCGCCCGGCAGCCCCAGTATGAAATGCGCCCCGGTGTCTATGCCCCTTTCAGCCGTCATCCTGACCGCCTCCTGCGCGCAGGCGAAATCGTGACCTCTGTTTATATGCTTCAGCGTCAAGTCATTGCAGGACTCGATACCATATTCCAGAGTTACCAGGGGATGAGGGCACAGCTCGCGGCTCCACTGCGTCAGCGCCCGTCCTTCCTTCAGATCCGCCAGCCAGTCCAGCAGCTGCCCGTCCACGCAATCCGGCCTTGTGCCTATCACCAGACCCACCACATCCGGATGTTCCAGCGCCTCCATATACAGCCCCTTCAGTTTCTCCATCGGGGCATATGTGTTCGTATATGCCTGAAAATAAGCGAGATAATGCTTTGCTCTCCCGTATCTGACCTTATGGAAGCATATTCCTTCCTCTATTTGTGTGAATATGCTTTTGTCCGGTACGCTGTAGCCCGGGTGGAAGGCGTCGTTGTTGCAATAGGTGCAGCCGCCGGTGCCCACCGTGCCGTCCCTGTTGGGGCAGGTGAAGCCTGCGTCTATCACTAGTTTCTGCAGGCGTTCCCCGTAGAGCCGCCTGTAATAGCCTGTGAAACTGTTGTATCTTTTTCCTTCCGGGAATTCCATATCTTTTTTCCGCTGCCCTGCGGCGTTTGCTCTTTTGCCCGGGCGAGTTAACAAAAATAGGCATTCTTCAAATAAAACTGCGTGATTTTGCTTATATTTGCAGAATAAAGTATTCTTTCGCAATGCAGCAGTCATATCATTCTGAAATCCTTGAAGGTCTTACCTTTGATGACGTCCTCCTCATCCCTGCAGCTTCGGATGTGATTCCGAGGGACGTCGATGTCACTACCCAGTTCACACGCGAAATCAGGCTCCACGCCCCGATAGTTTCGGCGGCAATGGACACCGTGACAGAGGCGGAGCTCGCCATAGCGATGGCCCGCGGAGGCGGTATAGGCGTGATACACAAGAATATGACCATAGAGCAGCAGTGTGCCCAGGTCAGAAGGGTGAAGAGGGCTGAGAACGGCATGATATACGATCCTGTCACCATATCCCCGGATGCGACGGTCGGCGACGCGCTCGCGATGATGGCGAAACATCATATCGGCGGCATACCGGTGACCGACACTTCCCGCAAGCTCATAGGAATAGTCACCAACAGGGATCTCAGGTTCCAGGTGGACAAGCATCTCCCCATCTCTGCGGTGATGACTTCGGAAAACCTCATCACGGCTCCGAAGGGCATCAGCCTCGAGGAAGCCACCAAGATACTGATGAGCAGCAAGGTGGAGAAGCTCCCTGTGATAGATGCTGACGGCACTCTCGAGGGTCTCATCACCTACAAGGACCTGATGAAGATCAAGGACAACCCTATCGCATCCAAGGATTCCAAGGGCCGTCTCCTCGTTGCGGCGGCAGTCGGCGTGAAGTCCGACACCATGGACAGAATAGACATGCTCTACAATGCAGGCGCTGACGCAGTCGTCATCGACACCGCCCACGGTCACTCGAAGGGCGTGCTCGACGTTATCGCAAAGTGCTGCAAGGAGTTCAAGAACAGAGACATACAGATAGTTGCCGGCAATGTTGCCACCGCTGAGGGCGCAAGGGCTCTTGCAGACGCGGGCGTGGATGCCGTGAAGGTCGGAATCGGTCCCGGCTCCATCTGCACCACCCGTATCATCGCAGGTGTGGGCATGCCTCAGCTCACCGCAGTGATGCTCGCATCCGAGGCTCTCAAGGGCACTGGCGTGCCGGTGATTGCGGACGGCGGTATCAGGTATTCAGGTGACATCACCAAGGCTCTCGCGGCAGGAGCAAGCACCTGTATGGCAGGCTCGCTCTTTGCAGGTACCGAGGAGTCTCCGGGCGAGACCATCATACTCAACGGACGTAAGTTCAAGTCCTACAGGGGTATGGGCTCACTTGAGGCGATGGAGCACGGCTCGAAGGACAGGTATTTCCAGGATATGGAGGAGGACATCAAGAAGCTCGTTCCGGAAGGAATCGTGGCTCAGGTACCTTACAAGGGCACCGTTTCCGAGGTTCTCTACCAGCTTCTCGGAGGTCTCCGTTCCGGCATGGGCTACTGCGGTGCACGCAACATCGAGAAGCTCCGTGAGGCCAAGTTCGTGAGAATTACCAATGCGGGCTTCCTCGAGAGCCATCCGCACGACGTGACCATCACCAAGGAGGCGCCGAACTACTCCCGTTAGCATATACCACAAGTGAAGAAACTGACCTGCATACTGGCTGCGGCCCTATGTCTTGCATCGTGTGACTATCTCAAGTCCCTGGTGCACGAAGGGGATCTGGTGGCCAGGGCAGGTTCGCACAAGCTGTATTCGGGTGAGGTCGAGGCCTATGTGCCCAAGGGCCTGCCCTATGAAGACAGCCTCAGCCTTGCGCGCCAGTACATTGAGACCTGGGCTACCGCCCAGCTTTATGACGACCTTGCGAGGAAGGAACTCAGCAAGGCCGACCAGGACGTCAGCAAGGAGCTCGATGACTACCGCCGCGCCCTTCTGAAGTACCGCTACGAGCAGTCTTACATCAACCAGAGGCTCGACACTCTCATCAGCGACGACCAGATAGGCGCCTGGTATGACGCCCATCAGGAACAGCTCCGCCTCACCCAGCCCATAGTCAAGGCACGTTTCGTCGTGATGCACAGGAATTCTCCGAAATATGCCACCGTGAAGAAGGAAATCTCGGTGGATGACGAGGACGGGATGGTGGCGACCGACAGCCTGCTGATAATGTCCACCATACGCAACACCAGCTTCGGAGGCAGGTGGATAGAGGCTTCGGTGCTGGCGTCGGAATTGGGTATGGAAGTGCCCGAAATGTTCCGTGCCGAAAGGGGAGGATATGTTGAAAAGGTTGATGATGAGGGCAATGCGTCCCTGGCCTATATCTTCGAGAAGGTGGAGGAAGGAAAGGTCGGCCCTCAGGAATATTACAGGGACAGAATCAAGGACATTATCTTGAGCGCGAGGAAACAGCAGCTGCTGGACAGTTTGGAACAGGAGTTGCTTGATGACGCCCGCAGACAGGATAATTACGTTATTTATTGATATGAAGAGATATCTGACCATCGCGTGTCTGATGCTTGCGGCGCTGACAGCAGGCGCCCAGAAGTATCCGGCGGGACTCATCGACAAGACCGTTGCCGTGATAGGCAACGAGATGATAACCATCAGTTCCCTCGAGCAGGAAATCCAGTATATGAAGGCTCAGGGCATACCTTACGATTCCAATGTGCGCTGCAGCGTGCTGGAAAGCGTGCTCGAATCGAAGCTGTTCCTGATGCAGGCGAGGATAGACTCGCTCACCGTCAACCACGATGTGGTAGCCAGCAACGTGAACAGCAGGGTGGACCAGTTCAAGACCATGTACGGAGGCGAGGAGGCAGTCGAGGAAATGTTCGGAAAGAGCATCTACAAGCTCCGTCAGGAATGGACCAAGGCCCTCGAGGACCAGAACCTCACCCAGCAGATGCAGTCCCAGATTGCCGCCAGGGCACCTCAGGTCACCCCTTACGAGGTCAGGAAATTCGTCGCCGAGACCGATGAACGCGACATGCCGATAGTCCCTATACGCTACCAGCTCAGCCAGATATGCATATACCCTGACCGTGAGGCCGCGAATCTGGCGGTGAAGGAGAAGCTTCTTGCGATAAGGGAGAGAATCATCAACGGCGAGAAGTTCGCGACCCTCGCCCGCATATACTCCGAGGACCCGGGCAGCGCCCGCAAGGGCGGTGAGCTGGGTATGGCGTCCAAGTCCATTTTCTGGCCGGCGTTCTCCGACGCGGCCATGGCGCTCAAACCCGGAGTCATATCCCAGATAGTCGAGACCCCGGACGGTTTCCATATCATCGAAGTGCTTGAGAAAAAGGGAGATATGTTCAATGCAAGGCATATCCTGATGAAGCCTGAATATACCGTTGAAGACAGGGAGCATGCTTTCCATACCCTTGACAGCCTCAGGTCGCAGATTCTTGCGGACTCGCTGGAATTCACCCAGGCGGCTCGTTTCTATTCCCAGGACCCGAGCACCAGGACCAACGGCGGACAGATGGCCGACCCGAACTCCGGCTCGTCATATTTCGAGATCGACCAGCTCAAGCCCCAGGACTACAACGCCATCCGTGACCTTGCCGTGGGGGACATCTCCGATTCCTTCGAATCCCTTGACAATGAGGGTCGTAGCGGCAACACCGTGTACAAGATAATCAAGGTCGACAACATTTACCCTTCGCATACTGCAACGCTTGAGGAGGACTACAGTCTGCTCTCCGACGCTGCGTCAAACAAGGCCGCGATGGACGAGATTGACAAGTTCCTCAACGAGAAGATTGCTTCGACACACATCACCATAGACCCGATATTCAAGGACTGTGAATTCAGCCGCGAAGCCTGGAAGACAAAGATAGTCGAGAGCGAATGAAGCGTTTCTTCAGGCGCCTGACGCTGGTCTGTGCCGCGCTTGCGTCCTGTCTGGGCACATATGCACAGAACAAGGAAGAACAGGTCGATTCCCTGGTCCGTCTGATGAGCGCCAAGTCAATGCAGCTCATTGAGAAAGGTGGCATCAACTACCGCAAGGTGACCGGGCCAGCGCGTTTTCTGCACAACGATACCTTCCTGCTCTGCGACACCGCCCTCTGGAACGTGAACATCCAGCAGATCGAGGCGATAGGCAACGTGAAGATACTCCAGGAGTCCACAGTCCTGACCAGCGACCGTATGGTCTATCTCATAGACGAGGACCTTGCCCAGTTTAGGGGAACGCTCGTGCAGCTCGAGGACAAGGACGGCAACCTCTTGAGAACCAGGTTTCTGGACTACAACACCAAGGACAGCGTCGCCATATTCAAAGGAGGCGGGGCGATGAGGGACAAGGACGGTCAGGTCATCGAGAGCCTCAGCGGAAGATATGACTCCCCGCTCAAGACCTTCACCTTCACCGACAACGTCAACATGTTCACTGACAGCATATTCGTCAGGACCACGCGCATAGTCTACAACACGGACGAGAACTGCGCGGTCTTCGGCGCCCAGACCAATGCCTGGAAGGACGGGGATATGCTTTCGGCGGACGCGGGCTGGTACGACCGCAACAGGGAGCTCTTTCTTTTCAATGACGATGTCCATGTGATGACCAAAGATCAGGAAGCCTGGTCCGATTCGCTGTATTTCCACCGCAATGATATGAACGTCGAGATGCTGGGCAAGGTCCAGATCATCGACACCACGCGCAAGGTCACGGCCCTGGCCGGAAGGCTGGAGTATCTTGACTCCCTCTCGCAGGTCACGCTCACGCGCGAACCATCGGTAATCGCCGTCACCGACACCACCGGGAATGCCATAGACACGGTATATGTCGGAGCGGATGTGCTGAGTATCAGGTCCTTGATGCGCTTCCAGATCGACAGTTCCGAGATTCAAGCCGCACAGCGCCGAAAAGGGGATATGGCTACGGATGCCCTTGCCGCGTACCGTCAGAAGGCCGCGGAGGAGGCCCGTGCCGCAGCCGAGCAGGCGAAGAAGAACAATGCCGATTATCAGGTGGAGGAGCAGGCCCGCAAACTCCGCGAGCAGAATGCCGCGAAGAAGGAGGGGGAGGAACGGACTGGTGGTCCTGCGGCCGACGGAAAGGATGGGACGGAAAGTGAGGTCGGAGGGCAGGACGG